>JANXNM010000109.1 GCA_025354065.1 Synechococcales cyanobacterium 340R_concoct_173_sub
AATTGCAAACTTTTTCAAAGGTAGCGATCGACTCTTCCCTTTTATAGAAGTCACCTCATCTTTTGCTACGACAGCACAAATTGGTTTTCTCAATTGTGGAACCATGCAACTAATTATTCAGGCACTTGCGATCGTATTAAACATTGATCAATGAACCGATCGAAATTGAGAATTAAAAGCGATCGACAACAAATTCTCAATTGCACAAACCATCTGTTGATTATCCCAATTAGCATAAAGCGCCGCCACGATCGCACAGCCCCCCGCACCGACCCCTTCTTTAACAAATCCCTGTTCATACCTTCGCAATTGTTCATAGCGCCTTCAACGCTGTAAGAGTAATATTTTTCTGTAACATAGTTCTTCTTGTCTCTAATTTATCGCCCTTCTGACTTAATCCTAAAACACAAAAGGCGCGATCGGAATACCTTCCAATCAACGCCTATCGTGACTCTAAACTTTAGAATTAAGAACAATTCTAAGGATCTATTGTTCGTTTACCGCTGAACTTCAGGGTTGAAGGATTAGGATTGGATCCAATGTTACGGGGAACAAAGTTCACAATTTCACGACCTTCGTTCACCTTCTCAGGGAACACACCGTCAGCAGGGTGAAGGTACTGAATTTCACCACTTGGGTAAACCCGGTAAATTTTGAAATCCGTGATTTTGAACTTTACTTTGAGTTGATTGCCCAACGCCAAGCATTGTTCTTTACGTGCAAGATACAAAAGGTTTTCGCCTTCATTCATCGTTGCAGAGCCGCCCGTAGGCATTTCAAATACATCGACTTTCTTACCAGACCACGTAATTGCATATTTTTCTTCGATTTCTGCTTTAGTCAGCAGACCGCCAGTACTGCCCGGAAATAAGGGCGCTTTTCCTGTGAGGGTTTCCGACATGCGTTTCGCTCTCTCAAAGAACATTTAGTAGAAATTCTACCCCTGACGATCGCCCCGATTCCTGAATGACAGAGATCTGTAACAGTTGTTAATAAGGATTTTTTAAGCTCGCACTTAGTAGCCTCGCAGTCGCCGGACAAAAAGGTCCAATCGACGACGGGCAATAGGCAAGTTTTCAACCACTTGAGGGCTTATATCTCGGACTAATTGCATGGGCGAATCCGGCGGATACTCTTGACCATATCCAAGCAGCCCAACAGTATTGCGCATCCGATCGGCCAAAAACAACGCGATCGCCCGGTAGAAGTGAGATGCAAATTTACCGCCGTCATCTAATTTCTGTTGCAACGCTTTTCTAGGAATCGTGAACACAATAGAATCCCGAGTCGCAATCACAGTAGCAACAGGAGGTCGGCTATCTAAAAATGAAATCTCTCCAAATACTTCTCCACTTTTCAGCCGTGCAATCTCTCGTCCTTGCAGCGCCACCACCACCTGAAACTCTCCACTCACTACCATGTAAAAAGCATCCACGGGCTGACCTTCCTCAATCAACCGAGACCCCATTGGAATCTGCTCTTTGCGCCCCACTCGCATCAACCAATCCATATCGGCATCATCTAGCTCACCTAGAATGAAAAGAATTTTACGCATGGTGGTCATAAATGCTGTTTGAGGGGCTGCTATTAGTGTCCTAGTCTAACGATTTTTGTGGCAAAGCATAAACATCAGGGCCGCCAAACAGAGAAAACGCTAAGGAATGTTGTAAATCTTTACTCGAAAGGGTAATGAATAGTAATATCCCGATCGCTACAATACCCGTCGCCACTCCAAACAAACCCCGATAACCAATCAAGTCAGCAATCCCTCCCAAACTAGGGCCAGCAGTAAAAATCCCTAAATCAAATCCACTGAGACTTAGCGCAAAAATGCGTCCACGTAGCTCTGGAGAACACCGATCGGTAATCGTCGCCATGGTCACAGGTAGAAACATTCCGCTGCCAATGCCTTCAATAAGTCCAGCCAATATAAAGGATCGATCGCTCGGAATCAGCCATAATAACGCCATTGATAAAGCATAGGCCGCCATCCCCAGAGTAATAAATCGGCCTCGACCATAGCGATCGCTTTGTTTTCCGGCGATCGATCGGGTGGCGAATCCCATAATTGCGGCGGATGAATAGAAGGCACTAGCCGTAACGTGAAGCTGATTTTCTCGCACATACAGCGGCACAAACGTACTCAGAATTCCAAAGGCCAGACCAACCACCAGCAGCGTCAAGGTCGGAAGTCGAAAGCTATTACTTGTCAATATTTTCCAAAAGGGCTGAGCATTTTGGGCTTGAGTCGTAGACTTTGGTTTCGTGGGCACGACGATTTGAGTGGCTAATACAAAGCTAATGGCCGCTAACGTACTCGCCAACCAAAAACAATCAGAATAATTGACATAGCCCTGCGATCGCAGCACCCAATCCCCCAATAGTGGTCCAAAGGCCATACCAATGGGATAGGTAAGACTCATAGTTCCAATGACTTCACCACGATGTTGAGGCGGAGAAATATCGGCCACCAGCGCACTATAGGCCGTCGCAAACGCAGCAATACTGATGCCATGAAAAATCCTGACCCCGATTAATGCAAATTTTTGGGTGACGAAGAGATAGGCAACAGGAGCCGTAACTGCCACTAAAATCCCTAATAGCAAGACCAGTTTTCGTCCGCCAGAATCCACCATTTTCCCCAGATGTGGTCGAAAGATAAGTAGACCCACGGCAAAGGATCCCATGATGATGCCAAGTTCTTGGGCTGTGGCATTAAGGTCTTTGATGTAGATCGGCAAGATGGGCAATAAGCTGGCCATACAGGACCAAAAGACTAAGCCTGATGCGAACAAAAACCAAAGATTTCGACGAATGGGCGGGGACATCTGGGCGATCGCACTCATAAAAACGTTTGGCCTGAGTTAATTAGGTCTGTTAATTCCCAACAGAATAAGACCTAATGCGAGAGCTATATTCTGTCAGGGGATCTACCATAGCAACTCTCTTGTCATTTTGGTTACAAAAGTTCAAATAACAATTCGATCGGTTCACTATTTCTGTTGTAGTGGGTGCGATTTACTTTGGGAAACTTTGCCAACGATCGCTTAAATATTTAGAATTTCAAATCTATTCATAGCTTCGGCCAGCCTGTAAGAACATAGCGAATGGTTTCCAAGGATTCGCAGATTTTGGTCCTAGACGTTGACCGAATTGAGAGTCTTTGGCCCATATCGCTGCGGCTTCCAAGAACTGCGCGATTGATTGGTTGGCCCATTCTCCGCAAAAGCCATCCGATGTTTCTGACAACGCTTCAACCGTTCGACGCTCAGCTACTAATGCTTCAACGAAAAATATAAATGACGCTTCATCAACGACAAAATCGAGCGAGCTGAACAGGGTTTCTTCGTTCCTGCGGGTTCTAACTATTAGTCGGTATAGGCTTTCCTATCATCTTACATTTAGACATGTTATCCCGATCGTTTCTCAATATTAAACCCGATCGAACTCAAGTCAAACCCCGATCGCGCCTAAATGTTAACCTGAATTATTTTTTAGATGTTAATGCAAAAATTTTATAAAAGTTAGGATCTTGTTTCACAAAAATTCTTAATCTAAATAATCGATAATAAAATACAACTTGTTTGCTTAGCTTATTTTTAACTTTCTTCCAAACGGAATGTTTGGGATATTCAATCTCTTTATGGATATCAAAGTAAATTTGTTTATCCTGAAGATTGGATTGTCCATTTTTGACTCTTACTTTTTCAATATTATCCTTAAAGAATAAAAATTTGTCTTCGCGGAAGAAATCAAATGTCATCCCAATTCGAGCCGCAGCTAGCCCCATAGCGTATCCCTCACCATCATATATTCCTTGCATTTCAAAAAAGTAAGAAATTGTCTGCCAAAGTTCAAAAAAATCTCTTTCTAATCCATTCTGTCTCTTCATCACAAACATAAACTCATGAAGCCACTGCGCTTGTTGAATATCAACATTTAATTTTTGGGCTGCTTCTTTTATAACTTTAATTTCTTTCTGGTTCGTAATTATTTGCATACGGGTGACCAAATTAGCACCTGCTCTCGCAGTGATTCCAGGAGACCACTTCAGTTCTTCAACTACGGAGCCAAGTACCCGAACATCAGAGTCTAAAAACATACAACTCTCAAATAGTGAGAGCGATTTTTCAAGAACAAAACGTTTGTCATGATATCCTCTTACACTCTGAAGATGGTGCTTGAACGTCAGAACATTAGGGAATCTTGCAAACTGCTCTGGTCGATCGGTTAGGACACATAAAGTTTTGGAAGGCATATGGTTCTGGATATCTTGAGCTAGCATTTGTGCATGAGCGCGATACCTATCACCTACAGCTAGAGTACAAAAGCAAAACTCTCGTAATGTATCCATATAATTTGACCAGAAGAGATATCAGTTAAATAAGCTAAATAAGCAGAAATTTTAATTAAGTCAGGCTAATAATTTATTAGATTTATTAGATCGGATTACCGACTTGCTGCTGCATAGGGATTTGAATGATAAACTCTGTTCCCTCACCAGGTATGGAAGAACAATCTAACTTACCGCCATGTTTTTCAATCACAATCTGATAGCTAATCGGCATCCCCATTCCTGTTCCCTTACCGATCGCTTTCGTGGTGAAAAATGGATCAAAGATGCGTTTGCGAACAGATTCAGGCATTCCTGTTCCGTTATCAGATATAGCAATTTTCACCCATTTTGAATCTATAATAGAAGTCTGGATCATAATTCGGTTAGGACTTTCCTTGGTTTCTTGATAAGTTTGGTGGGCACTGGCTTCTTCAAGCGTATCAATGGCATTTGCCAGAATGTTCATAAATACTTGATTGAGTTGGCTAGGATAGCATTCTACAAGCGGTAGATTACTATAATCACGAATAACCTGAATTGCTGGACGCTCTGGCCCGTCTTTCCACCGATGCTGCAAAATTAACAGCGTACTTTCAATGCCCTTATGAATATCAACGGCTTTGAAGTCTGATTCATCCATGCGTGAAAAGTTGCGGAGTGACAAGACGATCTGGAGAATACGATCGGTGCCCATTTGCATGGAATCCAGAATTTTTGGGAAATCTGTTTGAATAAACTCTAAGTCAATTTCCTCTGCCTCAGTTTGGATTTCACGTACCGGGTTAGGATGATGGGCTTGATAAAGTTGGACAAGGCGGAGTAGATTTTTCGCATATTGATGCGTATATCCCAGGTTAGCAGAGATGAAGTTAACCGGATTATTGATTTCATGGGCTACCCCTGCCATAAGTTGCCCCAAACTCGACATCTTTTCAGCTTGTATCAATTGAGTTTGAGTGCCTTTAAGGTCTGTAAGCGTCTGCTCCAGTTCACGACGCTGAATTTCCAGGGTTGCCTGTGATTCTTTTAGCTCGCGAATAATTTGCCGCAGTAAGGATTCCTTTTTCCGAGTGCTTTCTTCCAGTTGCAGACAGGTCGCATTCGATCGCTCCAACTTTTTCTTGAGAATCCGGTGTTCCTTTTCTAACTGCTGAAGTCTTATCTGGAGATCTGCTATATCCGATGACATCTACGCTTCTCCCAACAGTAAAGTGATAAAGGTCTCGTTGTGTAAATGGGCTATCCCTTTCTGCTGCAAGGGGGCAATTTCCCCATTGGTGTAAAATCCACAACTAGGTAACGTCTCTACTGGGAATTCACTTAGACAACGTTGAGCTTGCTTATATTCTTCTCGGGTAAAACTCCCGAGGATTTGTCGGCGACTAGCACAAGAGAAAAATAGGGCAGCCGCTGGTGCTTTACCTGGATAGTTTTCTAAAGCTTGCAGGGTGGAAAGTTTAGATGCTGATAAAATTTTATCGTGAGTTGTTTCTGTGATTTGTACCACAGACTGGGGCGGAACATCTCCAAAAAAGGTAACGCTACCGATCGCTGGGTCATAGATACCAGTGGGAGCACGCATATAATGGCCATTGCTCTCGGCATCAAACAGTGCTAGGGGATATTCTGAAGAGGGGGGCAAGGCTCCCAGATAGTGATGATAAAACGCTAGAGCAGGTTGATCGTCAATTTCATAAACCACATTCTTCTCTGCTTTGGTCACTCGTCCCGGCTTGCCAATTGGCTGCCAACCGCTAGCAACCCCGTGGGAAAATAGGATGGGACCAGAAAACAATAGAATGGGCACTGCATCGCTATACACTTCAGTTTGAAAAAATTGATAGGTTTGCTGCGATCGCCATTGATCGGCGGTGAATCCACCAAAGATCGGCACATGCTTGCCTAAAGCCTGTTTGAGGCTATCCAGAATTACTACCCCGCTAATCGTTAAGCTTTCGGGCAAACTAATGCAGAACTGAATCTCCTCTTTGTGGGCAATACCAGCCTGTTGCACGGCAGACTGAGAGGCAGCGATCGCATCTTTGGATACGTCGTGTCCGATGCCCGCACTGATCATGATGTCATCTGAACAAAACACCATAAGTGTGAGCGAATCCTGCTCAAACCCCAGTACAGAAGACATTTCGCCATCAGTCGTTCCGCCAATTAGTTCGATCTCTGGAAAGACTGCGACAATTCGATGCAAAACGAGAGTATGGTCAAAATCAATAGCAGCAAACACCATACCTGCTTTTGGAGATAGACCTGTCAGAGTTAAGAGTATCTGCTCTAAAACTTCTGAGATTGCAGCTTGAGAATCGGGATCATTACTATGGCCAACAGCAACCTTCAGCATAATGTCTTTCTTGAAAATCCAAGGAGATATATTTTAAATTACCTGCTGACTAGAGTGCCCTCTTCGTCATTTAGTCAATCACTCTCGACCAGCCGATTTCACAGTACACTAAACTAGCTATGTATAGTTAGGCAGAGAATTTAATAAAATCCTAACTTATTGTAATGTTATTCCGATCGTTTCTCACTATCAACTCCGATCGCACTCAAGTCAAATTTCGATCGCTTGACAGCACTAAAAAAGAGAGGACTAATCCTCTCCCATTCAAATCGCAATCAAAGGTCAATTAAATCAAACTAAGCATTTCCGCCCGCCGCTTGAACTCTTGCCCTAGCGCGTTTGTATTGCTGAGTCGCTAGGATTAATTCAGGGCGATCGGTGCCATTTTGAGCTTTATTAAATCGAGCTTCAGCCGTATTCAAAACCGCTTTTGCATCATCTAAATTAATAGCCATACCGGGTTCAGCATCATTCACCAAAACCGTCACTTCGCCATTTTCAACTTCCGCAAAGCCACCCATCAAGGCAATGGAAGTCCATTCATTGTTAGCACGAACCCGCAACACACCTGTTTCTAGAGCCGTCAACATAGGAGCATGACCGGATAGAATTCCCATCTGACCCGTCGTACTCGGCAAAATCACTTCATCAGCAGGTGCATTCCAAACGGTTTTATCCGGTGCAATCACACGAACAGTTAAGGGCATATAAATCTCCTATCTAAATGAATTAAGCAACGGATTAAGTAAAAAACAGTGAAGTCAAAACCTAGGCTCCAACTTCACTATTCACCCTTCGGCATTCGCCATTCTCGATGGCTTACTTACTGTCTTCCTTCATTTTTTTGCCCTTAGCGATCGCTTCGTCGATATCACCGACCAAGTAGAAAGCTTGCTCTGGCAAGTCATCCAATTCTCCAGCCAAGATTTTCTTAAATCCGATAATAGTCTTCTCAAGGGAAACATACTTACCGGGAGATCCGGTGAATACTTCTGCCACAAAGAACGGCTGGGACAAGAAACGTTCAACCTTACGGGCACGGTAGACCAAGGTGCGATCTTCCTCAGAAAGCTCGTCTAGACCCAGAATTGCAATGATGTCTTGCAGTTCTTTGTAACGTTGCAGTGTGGACTGAACCGCACGAGCTGTATCGTAGTGATCGGAACCTACGATCGAGGGCTGAAGCATGGTGGAGGTAGAATCCAACGGATCAACCGCAGGATAAATTCCCTTTGCGGCTAAGTTCCGGGACAACACGGTCGTTCCATCAAGATGGGCAAACGTGGTTGCAGGCGCTGGGTCAGTCAAGTCATCCGCAGGAACATAAACCGCTTGAATAGAAGTGATGGATCCTTCAGTGGTAGATGCAATCCGTTCTTGCAAGTCACCCATGTCCGTCCCGAGAGTCGGCTGATAACCCACTGCCGATGGCATCCGGCCCAAGAGTGCGGAAACTTCTGCACCCGCTTGGACAAAGCGGAAAATGTTATCAACAAACAGCAATACGTCTTGCTTGTTCACATCACGGAAATATTCCGCCATGGTCAAACCCGACAACGCCACACGCATCCGCGCTCCAGGTGGCTCGTTCATTTGACCGTAGACCAAGGCGATCTTCGATTCCGATGGATTGTCGGCATTGATCACGCCGGACTCAATCATTTCGTTGTAAAGGTCATTCCCTTCACGAGTCCGTTCGCCCACACCTGCAAATACAGATACGCCACCGTGGTTGGTTGCAATGTTGTTAATTAATTCCATCATAATGACGGTCTTGCCAACACCCGCTCCACCAAACAAGCCGATTTTTCCACCGCGACGGTAGGGAGTCAGAAGATCGACAACCTTAATTCCGGTTTCAAATACGGAAGGCTTCGTTTCAAGTTCAGTCAGTTTAGGCGCAGCCCGATGAATCGACATCGTTTCGCCCGCCGCCACTGGCCCTTTCTCATCTACAGGCTCACCCAAGACGTTAAAAATTCTTCCCAAGGTTGGAGTTCCAACGGGGACGCGAATGGATTGACCGGAGTCAGTCACTTCTGCACCACGGACCAAACCATCGGTGGTACTCATGGAAACAGCCCGGACTTGGTTATCGCCTAGAAGCTGTTGCACTTCGCAGGTCACAATCACTTCCTTGCCTGCGCCGTCCTTCGACTTGATTGCCACAGCGTTGTAAATCGCGGGCATACTGCCACCCGGAAACTTAATATCAACAACCGGACCGATGACTTGGGTGACGTACCCTGTACTTGCTGCTGCCGTGACCATGCTTTAAGCCCTACTGTGAATAAATCCAGTGATTAAATATACAAATTTGCATCGAAAGTATTCCTCACTAGAATCCCTCCCAGCAGTCAGGGCTAGTCACAATCGGGAATCACTTTCGAGCGGGCAAAATTGCCAGTATCAAGACTATCACCGATGGGGACTCATTTTTAATAACTTAATCAATAAGCTCAAAAGATTCGTCATGAATTTTAATCCCCGAACATTGACGATCGTATACTACGCACATTACAAATAGTAGTATCCCTTTATTCCCATGAGTTATGCCCCGCGACAAACTCAAAATTTCGGCACCAGTACCTAGGCGGTCTTCAGCGAGTCACGATCGGGCTATTGCTGAATTGGCTGAATTTAAAGTGGCTGAATTTTAAAGTGGATCACACTATGGACTCGCTACCCTTATTTAAGCCTGTCGTGACTCCGATCGTTCTTGCGGGCGGACAAAGCAAACGCATGGGCTGGGATAAAGCCTTGTTGGAACTAGAGGGGATTCCATTGCTTACTCGGACTTGTAATTTAGCCTTGACCGTGAGCAATATTGTTTATGTTGTGAGCAGCCGAGACTATGGGGGGATAATTCCTGAAAGATGCGATCGGATTGACGATCGGGTTCTCAATGGTCCGCTCTATGCATTTGCCGAAGCCTTAAATCAAATCGGCGACAAACTGCAAACCAATTGGATTTTGTTATTGTCTTGTGATTTACCTTATTTGGATTCTGACACTATTAATCAATGGATTTTGCAATTAGATCAAGTCCCGGATGATGCGATCGCCTATCTCGCGAAAAACCAAGCGGGATTCTCTGAGGTTCTCTGTGGGTTTTATCGGATTGAATGTAAATCTTCACTAATTGAATATATCAATCAGGGCGGACGATCGTTTCAACAATGGCTCCGATCGCAATCGGTTGAAGAATTGGTATGGGACGATCGGCGAATTTTTTTCAATTGCAATACTCTTGAAGACTGGCAACGGTTACGCGATCGTTCAATAGACTAAATTAAACGATTGATATTTGAATGTTCAATCTAACTCTAGGGATATGGATTGAACATTGTAACTTAAGCCTAAATTATCAAGACTAGCAATGAATTTTCGAGTAAAATTGAGAACCGAAGTAAGGCGAACTAAATTATGGTTAACGTCCTATCAATCCCACCACAGCAGATCTCAGATACCTGGCTCATCGCAACCTGGGAAGAATTCTTAGTAGCTTCTGAAAATGCTGAAACCGATAAAATTCGTAGTTACTATGATTCTGGTTTGATGCGAATTGAAACTATGGGAGTTGGGTCAGGTCATAGTCAAGATAATACGCTAATTGCTCAGGTTGTCAGCCTCTACGGGATTGTCAAAAATCTTCGCGTTAAAGGTTTCACCAATGGTAGCTTTCGTAGAACAGGTGAGCAAGAATGTCAGCCGGACATGGAATTCTATTTGGGTGAAGACATCCCCAATCCCTTTCCACCCAAGAATACGGAATTAGTTGATGTCGATCTCTATGGCCCCCCACTCTTGTCATAGAAGTTGCCTCTACTAGTCTAAATGACGACTTAGGCCGTAAACGCTTGCTATATGAGCGATTAGGGATTAAAGAATACTGGATTGTTGATGTTTTGGGCATCGCAATCTTGGCATTCACAATGGAGAATTGGGGCAGTCGCCAAATCCACGTCTCTCAAGTTTTACGGGGGCTGGAAATGAGCACTATTGAGGAAGCACTACGACGCAATCAAACTGAAGATGACACGGAAGTGAGTCGCTGGTTAATGGAGAAATTTGCCACGTAGCCATACGTTATGCGAGCAACATACTAAATTAAATTCAACGATCGATAGTTGAATACGATCGTTTAACTCCATTGATCGTAAGCATCCGCTAGCTTTTCATCATAGGCATTTTCCCGATAACCTTCGCCATTGTATCCCCGTGCAAAGGTGGCCCAATCTCGACGAATCAACGCCCGATCGAGTCCATTAGTTTTAATGAAATTGAACATGGCCATCAGTTGTTTACCTTCACTCAAGTGCATATCCCGCACAAAAGCTTCCACATCCCCGTAGCCTGCGGCCTTGTGATTGAACCCCATGACTTGCCCTAATCCCCACGATGCAGATTTCATGGCGGCAGTCCGATCGAGCGTGCAGGCCAAATACAATCGGTTCCATTCGCCAACGCCACCAATATAGAGATCACGGTTCCAAACTGGACTAGAAATTGACGGGTAATCATCGTCGTAGTCGTCGCTGGTTAAATCACCAAACCACTGCGCTTCAAACAAAATCTTCGGGCGGCCATCGCTATAAAAACCAGACCCAGCCGCTTCGACGGAGACAACAGCACGAACGGCAGCAACTTCACACCGAATCGCATTCGCAACGGCTTGATAATCGGCCATGGCAAGTTTGGGTGGTGCAGGCAGGACGATCGGAATCCCTGGAATTTCGGGTTCTAACAGAAGTTTTGCCGATCGAGGCGAGAGGGTTTTGTTGTCAAGTTTGTAAGAGAGAGAAAAGCGATCGTAGAATTTTTGACTCAGTGGACCCCATTTTCCATCGGCTGTCCCAATGTCATATCCCAGGGTTGAGAGGCATCGTTGGATTTCTTTAGTTATATTAGAATTTGTGATAATTTGAGCGATCGGGAAGGCGTTTTTATCTTGGGACACCAGACGGAGATTGGCTGGCAGTCCTGGTACGGAAACCACGGGGTCTTTAATCACAACCGGGTCTTTAATCACAACGATCGGCGGTGCTTCAAGCAGCTTGGTCGCGGCATCACGAGAAATTTTGTCGGTTTCAAATTTAAAGGCTTCTGCAAATGCACTATATGCTGCATTAGTTCTAGCACCCCAATCTCCATCGGCCACACCGGGCGCTTGTCCCCAAACCGTTAGACGCTGCTGCAATTCCTGGGTAAATGTTGCATTAGATTTCAGAGAAACGATCGGCCAACTGGTGGTTTGATCGGCCAAGGCTTTGAGTGTAGTGGGTGCGATCGGCTTTATTTCAACAGGCTTCACATCGGGCTTCACGACAATCGGGGTTGGATCGATAACTTTTGGCGCTGTTGGATTCGACAGCAATTGCCGAGCGGCGATAGGAGATAATTCTGTATCTTTGAGGGAATAGTCTTTAACAAATGCAGAGTAAGCCCGTTGTGATGTCGGACCCCAATCTCCGTCGGGCGTACCTACATTGTAATTCCAGATTTTGAGACGGCGCTGAATATCTAATGCCAGCGGTACATTCTCAATCACGTTGGCGATCGGCCAAGTGATCAATTGCGCGCCCACATCCCGCAGCATTTTCGGCATCACTGGTTTTGGTGCTGGGGTTGGTGTGACGATGGGTACTGTCACGATCGGGACAACGGGCGACGTTATGGGGATAGTCGCTTTTGGATCAGGCGTTTTAATCTCAGACGGTCCGTTGATGAGGAGTTGACGGGCCGCTGCTGGAGATAATTTCCGATCGTCAAACTTATACATCTTCGCAAAAGCACTGTAAGCCCCCTGACTTTTCGGACCCCAATCCCCGTCGGGAGCTCCCACATTGTAGCCCCAAGCGTTAAGACGGCGCTGCACTTCCAAGGTAAGCGCTACATCATCACTCACGTCTTCAATAGTCCAAGAGGCTGAATTTAGTCCGATATTGATGAGAGTCATGGGCTTGAGCTGAAGATGCGATGGGTAATAGATTCTATCGTAACTAAAAAGTCCTCCGTGAAACAGAAATCCGAACCTCGTGTAGATTAATAATTGCTACAAAACTAGGGATAACCCGACAATTAAGCGGCAGCTTTCTGGCGTTCGTAAAGAGCGTAATAGGCACCTTTTTTACGTACTAATTCATCGTGAGTCCCGCGCTCCACCACGACACCTTTTTCCATCACCAAGATCAAATCAGCTTTGCGAAGTGGCGCAAAACGGTGAGCAATCATAATAATGGTGCGATCGGCGGCGACCTTTTGAAGATTTTGCAACACCTGCTGCTCTGTCTCACTATCCAAGGCACTCGTCGCCTCATCCAAAATCATAATGGGCGAATTTGCTAAAAAAAGCCTCGCCAAAGCCACCCGTTGACGCTGACCACCGGACAAAGCCGTCCCACGTTCTCCCACATTAGTCTCATAGCCCTGAGGCTGTTCACTGATAAAGTCATGGGCCGCTGCATTCCGGGCCGCTTCGACCACCGCTTCAGAGGAGACATCCGGGCGACCGAGGCTAATATTTTCAAGAATGCTGCCGTTGAATAAGAAATCTTCTTGAAGTACCACGCCCATTTGGGTACGCAACGAATGTAAATCCGCACTCTTCACGTCAAAGCCGTCTACAGTGATTCGGCCTGCTTCAGGTAGATAAAGTCGCTGAATCAATTTAGACAACGTGCTTTTACCGGATCCACTGCGGCCCACAACACCCACGAGCATTCCGGGCTTAATGTCAAAGGAAATTCCCTTGAGGACTGGCTCTTGTTGCGGGTTATAGCGGAAGACGACTTGGCTAAAACTAATTTCACCTTGCAACGGCGGCAACACTAAGCCTGTACCGGGTTCAGCTTCTGGGGCTGAGTTGAGAATATCGCCAATTCGATCGACGGACAGAAGCACCTGCTGAAGATTTTGCCAAAGTTGCACAAGCCGCAGAAGTGGCCCTGTGACTTGCCCAGACAGCATTTGGAAGGCGATCAACTGACCAATAGACATTTCTTGCTTAATCACCAATGTTGCCCCAACCCATAGAATCAGTAGGTAAGACAGTTTGGTCAAAAAATCGGCAATATTTCCGCTGATATTCTGGGTGGTGGACGCTTTAAAACTGGTACGGATATAGCGAGCGAACAACCCTTCCCACCGATCGCGAGATGCCTTTTCTGCCGTATGTGCCTTTACGGAGTGAATCCCTGTAATCGTCTCCACCAAAAACGATTGACTGTCGGCACTACGGTTAAAGGTCTCATTCAACCAGTTACGTAAGATGGGCGTACTGACGATCGTTAATATTGCAAACAG
>JANXNM010000523.1 GCA_025354065.1 Synechococcales cyanobacterium 340R_concoct_173_sub
GCCCGAATACTCGCAAAACTCCCCATCAGAATACCGATCGGAATAGCAACCAGATCAATATCGGAATGATGATCGAAGCTATTGTTAATCCCAAACTAAGGGGTTGAGGAATTTCCTCAGCCAACCGCCAGAAGACAGTGGAGCGGAGGCTTTCGATGGGTTTTGAGGGGGGCTTCACAGTGGTTTCACGATGGTTTTAGAGTGGTGATTTAAGATGTTGAATCATATCCAAAGATGCCTATTTTTTTTGCTTTGCAGCATACGCTTTAACAAATCGATCGTCAAAGAGTTTAGTAAGATCGGGTTTCGTTTTTGCCATGCCAATTTCAGTCAGAAAGGTAGTCATTTTTTCAGCAGCATAGGGCAAAGAATTCATGTCAGTTCCGGGCTGAAATGCTTTTAGGTTTTCTTCTATGGTAAAAATCTTGGCCCCGTCAGCATACTCTTTATATTCTGCGGGAGTTACACCGCCACGTTTGGACATAATGGCGATCGAAGCTTCAGGGTCGGCCTTGATTGCATCGAGAGTGGCAAACCAGCTATCAACCATCGCTTGAACCTTATCTGGATTGGCTTCTAGAAATTTCCGACTTACGACTAAATGATCAGAGATTGAACCCGGAAAATCTTTAGAACTGAATAGTTCCTTACTTCCCTTAAGTTTAAGCGCTTGGGTCGTAAAGGGAGCAAAGACTGCCACCGCATCTACCTGTCCTGCAACAAAAGCCGCTGCTGCTTTACCTGTTTCTAATGGGACAAATTGAATATCTTTGGCCGTTAAACCTTCTTTTTTGAGTCCTTGAATTAGAAGAAAATGATCAACTGTACCCTCTTCTGCGGCAACTTTTTTACCCTTTAAATCGGCGATCGAATTAATCCCACTTCTAACAATAATTTTGTCATTTCCCGTGGAGTTGGTACTGGTTTCCTATGCTGGGATTTCTTGAAAGCTTTGCTAGCAGTAGACTATGGGGCGTATTGTATCGAAAAGATCTGCTGCCAAGACAGCCCAGTTTCCAAAAGACCTAGTTTTACAGCCGGAACAACTTTTGTTGTGAAATGGACTCTAATAAAATTATGAGTCAGCCAAAATACATCTAAAGTTCTTTGCAGATGATTCCGAGTTTTAGCGTAGGTATTGGTCTTACGTCGATAGGCTGAATTACGTCGTCGGATGGACGGATTAAATGCTTCCGCATGATTGGCATGAATCTCATTCTCTTCTACTGTATGAGTTGTCTCCGGGTGTTCTCTAACCGGAACTTGGTACTTTTTTCGAGGACGACCTACCCCCTTCTTAGACCCTTTATTTTTCAGCCTCACGCGCACTCCTTTGCGTAATCTTTTTTTTGGTCTACCCGATTTTCCTCCTCGAATAACTTCATGACAAATCGAAAATAAAATATTTCCATAACGACGCTCCCCATCGCTCAACAATGTTACTTCTCCGGTTTTATCAATGACTTGAGATAATATCTCTAAAGCTCCCTGGAAAAGCTTCTCATCTTTCGGGCCACAGGCTAACTCCCACAAAAATCGACTCCCTCGTTCCATCAATACAATCGTCCACCCTTCAGATTTTGAGGCGGGGATGTTACTTCCTATCTTTGTGTATAATTCATCCCCTTCTATCACCAAGCTGATAAACTGATGCATTAATGAATACAACATTAATGTTGGTTTTAACGCTGACAATCTCCATTCCCAATCGATGATCGTTTTCTTCGCAACCTTATGATTCTGATCTGTTGCGTTCAGCCCCAGACCTTCCCCTCTCGCATTCAAAACCTCAATCACTTGACTTAATGGCGTTCTCAATCCTGACATGGGAGTGAGGGAAGTCTCACTGAAATAGCTGTCACAATTTTTACAATACAGAATCTTGCGGAGATCATGATTCTTAGTTCGGTAGTTTGTGTGAACTTTTACCTTGCCACTCCCACAACAGGGGCATCCCTTTATCAATAAGTCCATGCTATGTGCCTTTATTTGTCTGACTTAATTTTTCCCATAAGTCGTGGCTCACAACCATTCTGGACTTCCCATGTTAGGAAACCAGTGCCTAATCTTGTGATTCTCGAATGTATGAAAATGGAAATGACGATCACCGCTCCGATCGCAGGCAAGATTCTGGAAATCCGCTCTATACCGGGAAAAATGGTGTCGGTCGGACAAATCCTCGTTGTAATTCAGGAGTCAATCTAATTTATGGAATCTACTGTAGAACTCGCCGTCAATGGTACATTAATGCGCGGATTAGAACTGAATGGCAACTTGTTAGCGATCGGCGCAACCTTTGACCGAGAAGCCAAAACTGAAACGGCCTACCGGATTTGGTCGATCGGCGATCGTCACCCTGCCATGATCAAAGTGACCGAAGGCGGCATTGCTATCCCGTTAGAAATTTGGAATGTTCCTGTGAATGGACTCGTAAAAATTCTCCGCCAAGAACCACCAGGACTCTGTATTGGCAAAGTCAAACTAGCTGATGGTTACGAAGTTTTAGGCGTTCTCGGCGAACCCTTTCTCTGCGAAGGTCAGATCGAAATTACCACTTGGGGCGGCTGGCGATCGTATTGCGATCGAGCAAAACGGTGATTACGATCGATCGGCTAACGCTCAACTCACTGGAGAAGTAAGTCTCTATTTCGGCGTATAAACCTGAATAGGGGAATGATCGGCGGCGATATCAATCACCCGATCGACCCACTGCGGTTCTTCTAACAAGGGCAAAATAAACAACTCTGGATGCAAAGCTTTCCAGAAATATTCCACAAATTCGACGATCTCAGCATCACTCATGCCGGGGTTTTGCGGCGATCGTAGCTTCGCTTCAGCCTCCTGTCGCCATTGAATACTCAAACGATAGTCCACAGGATTCAGCACAATCAACTGATCGATTTCCTCCCAAAGCATCTGATATTCGTGTAGGGCGCAGTTCATGTCCTTTGCAAAATCTCGATCGGCTTCGGTTACAACGGGCGGCGGTGCTTGGTCAATCTGGAAGGGCGCGACTGGACGACACCCGACAAACCAACCCTCGAACAACACAATATCTGCTGCCTGAATTTCAAGCGGTGTGGTCCGATCGCCTGCGCCATTTTGCAACGATTTATCAAACTGTGGAATGAACGCTGGAAATTGTTGTGCGCGAATTTGTTTGAGTAGCTTTAAGCCCAGATCAATCTCGTGAGTTCCAGGAGGCCCGCGCCACACCATACGCGAGTCTTGGGCTTGAAGCTGGAGCCGATCGGCGTAGGGTAAGTACAAATCATCCAGAGACAAAGAAACTGTATTCAGCCCAAACTTATTCTTCAAAATTTGCATAAGAAGATTAGCTAAGGTCGATTTCCCCGTCCCCTGTCCCCCCAGAATTCCGATAATTAACGGCTGGATTTTATTGCTAGGAAAATTTGGGATTGAGTGCCAATTCGCAATGTCTTGGGCCAGCTGTGACCAAATAATGTGGGACAAAATAATGTGGGACATAGAGTGGAAATGGCGAATAGTAAAGCACAAAAGTTAGATTCACTATACGTCTTCGGCAAGAGCGTTATGCTGAAATTTAAGCTTAATTTTTCAAAATATAAAATCTTTAGTCCGTGGAATTGCCAGCAAATTTAGCCAAAAATCGGCCATCTCACCCCTAGACTCAAAATGTTTCTGGGAACGTCCGGAGCGAATCTTGATGGTTCTGAAAAAAGAATTAGATCAAGTGCCCTTACCCGTCTCAATCGCCCGACTTAATCACCGGGAAATTCTTTATTTTATTTTTCTAACCCTTGCGAAGGAATCACCTATGAATGTTTTAAATCACCTGCGATCGTTGACCCAGCGCACGATCGATCGCCCTATTGTGAGTTTCAGTCTTGCAAATTGTGCTGTTATGAGTTGTGCTGTTGCCGTTAGCAGCTCAATGCTTTTCTCTTCTCCAGCCCAAGCGGCTCGGTTTCCCGAAGTTTCGTTTGAATGTCAAGATGGCAGCATGTTTGTCAAGCGCACTAGCGATAACTACCGTCGTCAGATTATTGAATTTAGTTCCATGGGCGACTATAGCTTTAATGATCGCTGTGCCATTGTGCGCGATCGGCTGGGATCTTGGAATATGAATGCAAGTCCTGCTTATCTCACCACCGGAATGCTGAATAATCAACCGATTATCTGCATTGTCTCCGAATGGGGAATGCCTTGCAGCAAGGGCACACAGCTCTTAACCTTACGATCGGAGCATCGATCGTACTACATGCGGGAACGAGCGCTCAGCAGATTGCTAGTATCGCTCAATACTCCCACGTCGGGCGTGCTTTATGACTCGACTCAGCCGCTGTATGTAGATCTCAAGACGCTGGTTGAAAATGCGTTGAAATAAACCGTAAATCAGCCGTAATTAGGTTGGACTTCGGACAATGAGTATGACTTTGGCAAAACTGAAAACGGCAAAGTCTAAACTCACCCTACTGTCCGAAGTCTAAATATGTTGAGGAATTTTAGAATTTCGGATGAAATCCTGTAGGATAAATCATCCTCGATTCATCTTGTGCATCCCACAAGAATTTGTCAACTTCTATGAATTCAAAATCTTCGACATTACTCGATCGTTCTAAATTGAGTTTGTCTCATTGGCTATTGAAGGGCAACAATTCCAACGAGGAACATCATCAGTATCCCTGGTGGAAGGTAATGTGTCTGACAGGAGTGGATTATTTCTCGACCCTAGGATATCAGCCTGGAATCGCAATTCTAGCCGCAGGTTCCCTTGCACCAATTTCGACTCTTATTCTGATTCTGTTAACGCTGTTCGGGGCATTGCCGATTTATCGATGGGTGGCGAAAACGAGTCCTAACGGTGAAGGCTCGATTGCGATGTTAGAAAATCTCTTGTCTTGGTGGCAAGGAAAGCTTTTAGTCTTGATTCTGTTGGGATTTGTAGCGACAGATTTCATCATTACCATTACCTTGTCAGCCGCCGATGCCACAGCCCATTTAATCGAAAATCCTTGGTTACATCCATTGCTCCAGGGGCATCATGTCGAAATTACGCTCCTTTTGGTTGGTATGTTGGGAGTAGTGTTTTTGAAAGGGTTCCAAGAAGCGATCGATCTTGCCGTCATATTAGTAATTGTTTATTTGTTTTTGAATTTTATTGTCA
The DNA here is from genome assembly GCA_025354065.1 of Synechococcales cyanobacterium 340R_concoct_173_sub. Next base: position 5,150 of record JANXNM010000523.1, read on the forward strand.
TTGGCAAGGGTGTTTCATTAATATTCCACGATCCAAGTCTGTTGGTCGGTTGGCAACGATCGTTGTTTGCCGAACACCATAACAATGTGTTAGAAATGCTAGGAATTTCGGCATTACTATTCCCAAAACTCGCCCTAGGACTTTCAGGATTTGAAACAGGTGTGGCGGTCATGCCATTGATTAAAGGTGCAAAGCTAGATGATGAAGGCAAACCCATTACCCGGATTCAAAACACCTACAAACTCCTGACAACCGCTGCTTTAATCATGAGCTTCTTTTTGCTCACCAGTAGCTTTGTGACGATGCTTTTAATTAAGCCCGCCGAATTCCAACCGGGTGGTCAAGCGAATGGTCGTGCCCTAGCGTATATGGCTCATCTTTACTTAGGTGATGCGTTTGGGACTGTCTATGACTTGAGTACGATCGGGATTCTTTGGTTTGCTGGCGCTTCGGCAATGGCGGGATTATTAAATATTGTGCCGCGTTATTTGCCGCGTTATGGCATGGCTCCGTTTTGGACAACGGCGGTTCGGCCCTTGGTTTTGGTATATACCGCGATCGCGTTCTTTGTTACGGTGCTGTTCAAAGCAGATGTAGATGCTCAAGGTGGAGCCTATGCAACGGGCGTATTAGTCCTCATGAGTTCGGCAGCGTTTGCCGTGACATTGCTGGCCCGTAGAAAGCGGAAAAAACGCAGCGTCATCATGTTCAGTCTGATTACAATAGTCTTTTTGTATACAACAGTTATCAATGTCATAGAACGGCCTGAAGGGTTGCATATTGCAGGATTCTTCATTGGTGCCATTGTCGTTACGTCCTTGATTTCGCGGGTATGGCGATCGACTGAACTACGATCCGATCGGGTAGAAATGGATGAGATGGCATTGTCATTTATTGATAATGCAGGTACGGATCTAATTCGATTAGTGGCAAATCGCCGACATTATAATAGCGAGGAGGAGTATTTAATTAAGGCCCAGGAAGTTCGTGAAGATAATCACATTCCCAATAGTGCACCGATTTTGTTTTTAGAAATTCAAGTGGTTGATGCGTCAGATTTCACCAAACCGATCATTGTTGAAGGTACGATGGTGGGCGAATGTCAAGTTCTCAAAGCTTATGGCACAGCAGTTCCAAATACTATTGCGGCCATTCTCTTGTCTATTCGCGATCGGAGCGATCGATTGCCCCACGCCTATTTTGGCTGGATTGAGGGCAACCCGATTCAGTACCTATTGCGATTTATTCTGTTTGGAGAAGGCGACATTGCGGTGGTAACTCGTGAGGTGTTGCGAACGGCAGAACCAAACTCAAAAGCCCGTCCAGCCATCCACGTTGGAGGATAATCTAAAATAATTCAGGCTAACGTTCAAACTCTGAATATTTAGCCTGAATATTTGATAGTCTTTAAATTAAACATTTAACATTCTCAATTCAACATGACCCTCAAACTCATACTCACACGCGGTCTTCCAGCTAGTGGTAAGACTACTTGGGCTAAGCAATATATTCAAAGAAATATTCAAACCGTAAATCTTTGTAAAGATGACCTTCGGCTTCAAATGGCAGATACGAAAAATCGCGAAGAGCAGGTGATCCGAAATCGTGATCTTTTAACGGAGAACTACCTTAGCGAGGACTATTCTGTCATTTGGTCTGATACTAATCTTAATCCCATTCATATGACCCGCGCTACCGAAATCGCTGCAAAATATGATGCTGAATTGGTGATTAAAGACTTTACTCATGTAAGTTTAGCTAAATGTATTAAGCGAGATCTGCTGCGCTTTAATTCAGTTGGGCAGCAGGTAATTTATAAAATGTATTATGACTATCTAGAACAACCCCAACCCTCTCCGGCAACAAATCCCGATCGCCTCAATTGCTACTTAGTCGATGTGGATGGAACCGTTGCTATTAATACCACCCGCCCTCCGTTTGCTTGGCATCGCGTCGATGAAGATAGTCCAAACTTGCCCGTAATTCAACTAGTTCAGCAATTG
>JANXNM010000126.1 GCA_025354065.1 Synechococcales cyanobacterium 340R_concoct_173_sub
AATGGGGCTGGAAAAAGCACAATGATCAAGGCGTTGCTGGGATTGGTGCCCGTTAGTGGGGGTCAAGTTCGCTATTGCACCTGTCCGCTACATCAACAGCTTGAAAAAGTTGCTTATGTGCCGCAACGATCGCAGATTGACTGGGATTATCCGGCGACAGTGCAGACGGTAGTTTCGTTAGCCGCGACTCGTCAGTTGGGTTGGTTTCGTCGATCGAGCGTGGCAACTAATGCCGCAATTCAGCAGGCGATGGAGCGGGTGAATATTTGGGATTTGCGCGATCGGCGCATTGGAAATTTGTCAGGTGGCCAACAACAACGGGTTTTTCTGGCGCGAGCGTTGGCTCAGGATGCGGAGATTTTGCTATTTGATGAACCCTTTACGGGGGTTGATGCGACGACGGAAGATATTTTGTTTCGGGTATTTGCCGAGTTGCGCAATGAAGGCAAAATTTTGATTATTAGTAGTCATGAATGGGGCAGTCATTTAGCAGAAGGCTTGACGAGTCTCGATCGGTTGTTGTTGTTGAATCGTGAATTAATTGCATCGGGAACGCCCCGTGAGGTGATGACCCGTGAAAATCTTCAGCTTGCCTATGGTCGAGTTTGGACCCATGCGTTTCATGGCGATGGAAAGGATGATGATTTGTTTTGTTAAGGATTTGGAGTGATTGAATATGTGGTCAGCTTTTATATCAATGTTAATAGAACCGTTGCAGTCTGAATTCATTCGTAATGCGATCGGGGTAAGTATGATGATTGGGGTTTTGTGTCCTGTTGTGGGGACTTATTTGATTGTGCAGCGGATGGCGTTGATGGGCGATGTGATGGCGCATTGTGTGTTGCCGGGATTGTCAATTGCTGCATTTTTTGGGGTCGACCGGTCGATTGGAGCATTTATTTCTTCGATGTTGGGTTCGTTTTTTGTGAGTTGGGTGCGATCGCAGTCCCGCGTTAAAGTTGATTCAGCAATGGCATTAACATTTTCGACTTTTTTTGCGATCGGCGTTACGTTGATTACGTTATTAAAAAATAAGTTAGATCTCGATCGGTTTTTGTTTGGCGATATTCTGACAGTTACGTTGAATGATATTTACGCCACGGCTGCGATCGCAATGCTAGTTTTGGGCGCAATTTATCTGTTTTATAAAGAGCTTTTATACTATACCTTTGATGCGACAGGTGCCGAAGCTGTTGGTCTTCCGATTAAGTGGTTGCATTTAGGAATGATGACTGGAATTACCTTGACTATTATTACAAGTATGCAAGTGGTGGGCGTATTATTGGTGATTGCATTGTTAATTGGTCCCGCATTGACCGCCTATTTAGTCACTCAGGAATTGCATCATATGATGTTTCTGGGCAGTGGAATTGGGATTGTGTCGAGTGTGGTGGGAATTTATCTTAGCTATTATTTGAATTTACCGTCTGGGCCTGCGATCGTTTTGGTATCATCAAGTTTATTTATGTTGACGTTTTTGTTCACCACCCGATCGACTTTTT
>JANXNM010000175.1 GCA_025354065.1 Synechococcales cyanobacterium 340R_concoct_173_sub
GTATAAATTATAAATACATATTATTCAATAATCTTGACATACTTTTATGGCTTCCGGATCCTTCCATCGCTCGGATGAACCGCAATGGATGACCCAGATCGCCCAGCAAAATCAAACTGCATTGTCTCAACTCTACGATCGCTATGCCCAAATCATTTACTCGATCGCTTACCGAAGTCTAGGGTCTGTGGAAGAGAGTGAGGAGGTGCTTATGGATGTCTTTGCTCAAGTATGGCGGACTGCGGACCGTTATGATCAAGCAAAAGCCAGAGTAGATACTTGGTTATTCATGATTGCTCGTAGTCGAATTTTCGATCGGCTCCGGAGTGGTCAGCGACGAGGAAAAGTAACGGATGCATTAATTGCCTTTGATGTCGTTGGTCAAGTTCTTGAAAATGAAGATATTGAAATTTCTGAACGTAGAGAACTAGTGGAAACCGCTATGGGAAGGCTACCTATTGAACAGCGTCAAGTACTAGAACTGTCATATTATGGTGGTCTTAGTCATAGAGAAATTTCCGACCAAACTGGACTAGCCCTCGGTACGGTCAAGACCCGAATTAGATTGGGCTTAGACAAACTCCGATCGTCTTTACAGCCTTTGTTTAGAGATTCAGTGTAAAGGTTAAAAATTTCATTTAAAATAGTAATCATGTATAGTGAGTAGTAATGAAGGACCTTAATAGACCCGAATTCAATTCCGAAGATATCATGGATATGCCTTATTTATCAGCAATTCCAGATTCGGAAGAGGTTTTCCTTGTTTCAGCATCTGAAATTTTGGAATTTGAAATTGCTGCTTACTCAGTACCTCTAGTTCCCCTGCCTGCCACTCTAAAATCCAGGCTGATGTCACGGTTAAAATTACCTGAATTTAATACATCACCGGAATTTCAGCGACTGCTATTAAAACCTATAAAATCATTAATTAGGATCGCAAATACAATTAAAATCTGGCAGACCTTATCCACACCAGAAGGCTCTACTTATGCCAAATGGAAAGTGGATGTGAATAATCGTCAAGTTGCATTCTTTTTACGTGTTCCAACTGCAGGCGCACTCCTGTCCCATCGTCATGCCACTGGAGAAACGGTATTAGTATTAGAGGGAGATTTTATATGCAATGGAATCACATATAAACCGGGCGATCGATCGGTTTCTAAGGCAAAAACTATCCATCAACCGACCACACATGGCTGTTTAGTATTATGTATTTCTTCATTAGATGATGAAGAAATTAGCTGATTATTGGCTGTAAATTGATTCAAAAGAGATTAAAATATACCTAGAGAAAGGACATACTAAAATTTCTTGAAATAATAACTGTCAACCTGATTTTTAGGTCCCCTAAATCCGTCTTATTAAGGGACTAGGGGGGATCGCATTAAGCCTCAGTAACCGATCGCACCATGTCCTGTAATTGTGTCCGCAATGAATCAACTTTAACTTCATTGATCACTTCGGTCGCAAACGCATAAGTCAATAACTTCCGTGCCGATTCTGAATCAATCCCGCGACTTTGCAAATAGAATACCGCATCATCTTCAAGCTGACTCACGGTTGCACCATGGGCACATTTCACATTGTCCGCCACAATTTCGAGCTGGGGTTTCGTATCAATACGGGCTTTGGGTGAAAGCAATAAGCTGCGACTCAATTGCGTAGCATCAGTTTGCTGTGCTAGTTTAGGAACACAAATACGACCATTGAAAATCCCGTGAGACTTATCATCAGCAATGCATTTATTAATTTGTTTTGCAGTGCAATGGGGTTTACTAAATGCAATCAAACTATGCGTATCACTAGTCCGATCGCCCGTTATCCAGCTTAATCCTAACAATTGGGAATGGGTTTGTTCACCATTAGAATAGACTTCCCAATTGTGACGTGCGATCGTCCCACCAAAGTTCACGGTAATCCCAGAATACTGAGCATCCCGCGCTTGAGAGACAGCGGTTTTTCCAATGTGAAATGCAGATTTGCTATCCCGTTGAATGCGAATATGATTCACTTTGGCATTATTATCGACCTGAATTTCAGCAACGCTATTGGTGAAGTAAGCCCGCTCGTTTAACGTAACATAATCCTCAACTACAGTCACATCACTTCCAGAACCCGCAATGATTAATACACGCGGTTGAATTAAAAAGTCGTCTGTTCCAGTCGCAACAAACAACAAATGAACGGGAGTATTAACAATCTGATCCTTTGGAATCCAAACGATCGCCCCATCAATTACACTCGACGTATTTAATGCGGTAAACACTTCTTCGCCGCCCGGTTGTTTAGCAAAATACTCACTAATCTGGGGCAGAAATTCCTGTACTTGTGCCAAACTTCCTACCAACGTGTCTTCGGGGAGATCATCAATAGCCGACAAATCCGCCGCATAAACCCCATCCACAAACACTAAACGACTATTGACGGATTCAGGGAGCATGTAGGATTTAATCTGTTCAAATCCCAAGGCAGAAGGTTCAGTTACCGATTTGAATTGCGTTGCTAACAGGGCGGATAAATCGGTGAATCTCCAATCTTCATCCCGTGATGAGGGAATGGCAAGTTCTTGAACGATCGCGCTGGCATGGTCCCGCGTCTGTTGCATCCAATCGGGAATCTCAGGATTTCGCAGTTTAACTAAATCGGTGAGATAGGCGGTCCGATCGACTTTAATTTGGGCTTTGCTGGCTGCGATCGTCGGATTAACTTCCGCATCTGTGAGTTCATGACCTTGTAATTTCACTTCAATGCTCATACTGTGGCACCTTCCAAAATCCAGTCATAGCCTTTTGCTTCTAATTTCAATGCCAATTCCTTCGTTCCGGTTTGCAGAATTCGACCTTCTGCCATTACATGAATGTAATCGGGGGTGATGTAGTCTAGCAACCGCTGGTAGTGAGTCACGAGCAACATGGCATTATTCTCGTTTGATAACGCATTCACACCACTTGATACCACTCGCAATGCATCGATATCTAATCCTGAATCAATTTCATCGAGAACGCCCAATTTTGGCTCTAGTAGTGCCATTTGAAGAATTTCATTCCGTTTTTTCTCACCCCCGGAGAAGCCTTCATTCACCCCCCGATCGAGGAACTCTGAGTCCATTTTTAATACTTCTAATTTCTCATATACCAAGTCGTCAAAATCCATGGGATCGAGTTCTTCCAAGCTTTCATATTTGCGTTTAGCATTACAGGACACGCGGAGGAAGTCGCGATTGCTGACACCAGGAATTTCTAAGGGATATTGAAATGCAAGGAAGATACCCCTGCGCGATCGTTCTTCGGGATCGAGATCTAGTAGATTCTGTCCCATGAATACAATCTCGCCACCCGTGACTTCATAAGCCGGATGTCCTGCAAGAATTTTAGAAAACGTACTTTTTCCAGAACCATTTGGCCCCATGATCGCGTGGATTTCGCCAGATTTTATTTCTAGATTGAGACCCTTAAGGATTTGGGTTCCGTCTACGTTGGCGGTGAGGTTTTTTACCGAAAGAATAGGAGTGGCTTTAGGGTTGATCACAATAGTTTATTTGAATGGATTTGGATAGTTCGCGATCGGGTCTATAGATATTATCCATCACCTCTCGCAAGTGGTTTGAATATGGGAAAGACTTCGTATAAGTCACCCGATCGTCTCATCCCAAACTGGTCAGAGGTCGAATATTTTGGACCTGTTTCATCTTGTGTTAGTTTAACAAAAATAAAGTCACTTCCTGAAGCAATTAATTCAGAGTAAAAACTATTGGTGTGGTGATGCCAACATTTACGATGCTTTAAATCCTATTCTCTAATTTATTTAGAGGTTTTACAAGTTAGCAATCTTTTTCAAAACTTGGAGGACTTCATACAAATCATTTCCAGGATTACGAATCTCATAGATCTTAGAAAATCCATAATCATTTGTTTGACCTTTAAGCAATTTTACAAAAATAAAACTACCCCCGCTCGTAATTAATCCATAGGACGGCTTATCTGTTACAGGATTCGCCAACATGTAACTCAATAATTGAGATACACCTGCTTCTATGGAAAACTCAGCCTCCTTTGCTTCAATTACTAAAGCCCAAACTTGCTCTTTGAGAACGAGAATATCAATCCGGCCTCGAACAGTACTACCATTCTCATCAGGCGCACTAATTTCAATGGATTTTTCAGCTTGAATGTGAAACGGCGGCTCGTAAAAACCTGCCAGCAACAATAGTGGCCCTAAAACCGAGATCTGAATAAGCTTCTCAGAAAAAGGAGGATATTCAACTGAATTCCAAAAGCCAGCCTGAACCCGATCGAGAACTAGGCGATCGCCCTCGCTAATCTCTGGCAACTGTTCACGCCATTCAGGAAAGAAACTTAGCTCACGAGTCACTTTTAAACTGAATTGACGAATCAATTGCTGAAAATCAACTTTTCTAGAGGCGATCGTTGGAGTCATGATGCTTACCCAACGCTGCCTTCAAGCTTCAAGGCTAGCAATTTGTCTGCTTCGACCGCAAACTCCATCGGCAGTTGATTAAACACATCTTTACAGAATCCGCTAATCATCATCGACACCGCATCTTCCGCAGAAATCCCACGCTGGGCAAAGTAGAACAATTGATCTTCGCCAATCTTTGACGTAGAAGCTTCATGCTCGACTTTTACACCATTGTTTTGCACTTGAATATATGGGAAAGTATTCGCCTCAGCATTGTCGCCAATCAGCATTGAGTCACATTGGGAATAATTGCGTGCACCTGTTGCCTTCGGTCCAATTTTTACCAAACCACGATAGCTATTCTTAGAATGTCCGGCTGAGATACCTTTAGAGACGATCGTACTCTTTGTATTCTTACCAATATGAACCATTTTGCTGCCTGTATCGGCTTGCTGATAGTTATTGGTTAGAGCTACAGAATAGAATTCACCGATCGAATTATCCCCCACCAAAACACAGCTCGGATATTTCCAAGTAATAGCCGATCCCGTCTCTACTTGAGTCCAAGAAATCTTGGAATTCTTCCCTTTGCACAGCCCACGCTTAGTTACAAAGTTATAAATTCCACCAATCCCATCTTTATCG
>JANXNM010000254.1 GCA_025354065.1 Synechococcales cyanobacterium 340R_concoct_173_sub
GCGATGATGGTGGGCGGGTTGTTGGCGGCAATTTTTGGTTTGGGCTTGGGGATTGCGACGTTGCGATTGCGGGAAGATTATTTGGCGATCGTGACGATCGGGGCGGCAGAGCTGGTTCGGTTGGTTATCAATAATGAATCGTTAGTGGATGGAAAACCGGGTGCGATCGGGATTAATGGATTCGCGTTGCCCTTGGCTAATTTTCGACCAGATATTTTTACGCGTTATGGCATGGTATTGCTTTTGACTGGGGTGTTTGGGCTGGCGCTGTGGAAGTTAGGTTATTGGTCTCGGCGGCGGTTAGTGATGGTACAGGAATCGTCGAATAAAGTGTGGATTATGACGGTTAGTTTGTTGGGAGCGCTGGTGATATTGCGGGCGGATGTGGTGGTGACGATCGCGATGTTGAATTTTAAAGACAATCAGGTGGTGAATGGTCTTTTATTTTGTTCGGTGTTGATGGCGGCGTTGGTGTTTTTATTGGTGGAGACGTTAGTCCGATCGCCGTGGGGACGAGTGTTGAAGGCGATTCGTGAGGATGAGGAAGTGGCGAAGGCATTGGGCAAAAATGTATTTTCTTATAAGCTTCAGTCGTTGATGATTGGCGGGTTTATTACGGGAATTGGTGGGGCGTTTTATGCTTGGCAACAGAGTAATGTTTATCCCGATAATTTCAAGTCTGATTTGACGTTTAATGTGTGGATTCTGATGGTTTTAGGCGGGGCGGGTAGTAATCCTGGAGTTGCGATCGGAGCGGCAATTTTCTGGATTTACACAACATTAACCCGGGATTTAAGTAAGTTATTCCCAATGATCCCCACATCCCAAATCGATGCATTTCGCATGGTCTTTATTGGTCTACTGCTAATTGGATTAATGGTGTGGCGGCCTCAGGGTTTGCTGGGCAATCGGGATGAGTTGACGTTGGGAAAATAGGTTTACATTTTTTAGAGTTATTTTTACCGTTAGGAAAGAGCGATGTCTGCAATTTTATCGGCAACGGGATTAGTGAAATCATTTGGCGGGGTACAGGCGGTCGATCGGGCAGATCTAGAGGTGATCTCCGGCAGTATTACTGGACTGATTGGCCCAAATGGAGCTGGGAAAACAACGTTTTTTAATTTGCTTTCTAACTTTATTACCCCTGATCAAGGAATTGTGCAGTTTAAGGGCGATCGGATTGATAAGCTGCAACCCCATCGGATTGCTCGTAAAGGCATGGTGAGAACCTTTCAAGTGGCTCGTGCCTTATCCCGACTGTCGGTGTTGGAAAATCTTTTGCTAGCGACTCA
>JANXNM010000277.1 GCA_025354065.1 Synechococcales cyanobacterium 340R_concoct_173_sub
GGGTCATAGTCAGGCATCAATGCACCGACGATCGCATGACCTGCTTCATGATAAGCAACCAGTTCTTTGCGACGTTCGCCCATAACTCGATCTTTTTTCTCTGGACCCGCGAGGATACGATCGATCGCATCATTCACTTCATCCATGGAAATTTCGGTTAGGTTACGACGAGCCGCCAAGATTGCAGATTCGTTGAGCAAGTTAGAAAGATCTGCACCTGTGAACCCAGGAGTCCGACGAGCGATCCGATCGAGATCGACATCTTTACCAATGGTTTTGCCACGAGCATGGACATTAAGGATTTGTAGACGGCCCGCATAGTCAGGACGATCGACGGTAACTTGGCGATCGAAACGACCGGGACGAAGCAACGCCGAATCCAAGACATCAGGACGGTTAGTCGCTGCAATGATGATGATGCCAGTGTTGCCCTCAAAACCATCCATTTCCGTGAGGAGTTGGTTTAGAGTTTGTTCACGCTCATCATTTCCGCCGCCCATTCCGGCTCCACGTTGACGACCCACTGCATCAATTTCATCAATAAAGACGATGCAAGGGGCACTGGCTTTGGCTTGTTCAAACAAATCACGGACGCGGGACGCACCCACACCAACGAACATTTCAACAAACTCAGAACCTGAGATACTGAAGAATGGTACGCCTGCTTCTCCGGCCACAGCCTTTGCTAGCAGTGTTTTACCTGTTCCAGGAGGACCTACTAAAAGACAACCCTTAGGAATTTTTGCGCCGATCGCAGTAAAGCGGTCTGCATTTTTCAAGAAGTCAACCACTTCTGCCAATTCTAGTTTGGCTTGGTCAATTCCAGCGACATCGCCAAACGTAACTTGGGTTTGAGGCTCCATTTGGACGCGAGCTTTAGATTTACCAAAGTTCATCGCTTGGTTTCCGGGACCATTTTGGGCACGACGCAGCAAGAAAAAGAGTCCAACCAACAGAAGAACAGGGAAAAACAAGCTGCTCGCCAGTTTCATCAGTTGCCCTTCTTCGGCCTGTGAGTAAACGGAAACGTCAACCTTTTTCTCTTCTAAGGTCTTGAGCAATCCGAGATCGCCAGGAACAAGATTGATTTGAACCTTGTCGCCATTTTCCTTTTGAACGATCGCACGAGTCCGATCGTTGGTGATAGCAACCTTCTGGACATGGCCAACCCGAACTTCTTCGAGGAACTGACTATACTTCCAAGTTTCTTTAGCTGGGGGCTGACGATCGAAAAACGCTGTTCCGACCGCAATAACTACGATCGCGAGCAGTGCGTACAACCCTGCATTTCTCCACCGTTTATTCACTGAGCATTTCTCCTTGTTCCGTGGTGATGGGATGATCCCAAGCTTTTTCTGTGTTAACTAATCTTAACGTATCTCTCAGACACTTGGAAGTTTTGATTAAGGAATGGCCAAAAACATTATTAATTATTATAGGCGCAGATTATATTTGGAGAGATTTGTGAACGATCGATTTAATCAGCTTTAGAATTGTTCTTCAAGCTGGATAAAGGATGTGATCTGCTCGAAGGTGAATTTTCCAATCGATAGAGTTTCCATTTTGGTTTCAAATTATTTTAGTGAGTTAATTTTGCCCACTGACGAACTGATTTTGCCCAACTGGTTTCGCCCATGGTTTTGACTTGTTCTAGGAAATTTTGTAAGGCTTCTGGGGTGATTGGGAACAGGGCGATCGATCGTGGGACTTGTCGATAAGTTGCTTGATGCAATTCTAAGATTTGAACTGATTCTCCATCAAATCGCCAAACTTCTGGAATGCCTAGGGCGCTGTAAATGGGTAAACGCGCTAAGGATAAACTGGTGA
>JANXNM010000279.1 GCA_025354065.1 Synechococcales cyanobacterium 340R_concoct_173_sub
TCACCAGTTTATCCTTAGCGCGTTTACCCATTTACAGCGCCCTAGGCATTCCAGAAGTTTGGCGATTTGATGGAGAATCAGTTCAAATCTTAGAATTGCATCAAGCAACTTATCGACAAGTCCCACGATCGATCGCCCTGTCCCCAATCACCCCAGAAGCTTTACAAAATTTCCTAGAATAAGTCAAAACCATGGGCGAAACCAGTTGGGCAAAATCAGTTCGTCAGTGGGCAAAATTAACTCACTAAAATAATTTGAAACAAAAATGGAAACTCTATCGATCGGATTTATTAGATTTTGTAGGTAAAATTAGGAGCGACTGGTTTTGTAGTGTTGGTGCGATTGCATTATAAATAATAAATTGATTTCGCTAGAGTTGAATTTTCAGGATATGGGCCGGAAGCAAAACAGAAAAATTTCACGCTGAGCCTGTATCAGCAGTTACAACAGGTGCTGCGATCGCAGATCTTTGAGCACTGTCAACAAAATAATGTGTATGGCAGTATTTTATTGGCTCAAGAAGGCATTAACGGAACGGTTTGTAGCGATCGTGAGCATCTTACAGCATTCATTGAATTTCTTCGTCAAAACCCTCGCCTGTGCGATCTCACCACCAAAGAATCAGAAAGCGATCGTGCCCCTTTCGATCGGTTAAAGGTGAAAGTGAAGTCCGAAATCGTTACGCTGGGTAGACCTGATATTAATCGAGCGAACGGGCCGAAACCTACGTTAAACCCCAGGATTGGAATGCGCTGATTCAGGATCCAGAGGTGTTGGTAATTGATACGCGAAAAGCCTTTGAAGTCTCTACCGGAACGTTTGCAGGTGCAGTTGACCGCATTTTAAAATATCTTGAAGAAATTGACCAAGAAGAGAGTCTTTGGGAAGGCGAATGTTTTGTCTTTGACCAGCGGGTTTCCGTCACCCACGGCGTTCATCCAGGAACCCATGCGATTTATGTGGCTTGTGGTTATCCAGTTTCACCCGAGGAAATGCGATCGTCTCTTTACCAACCAGGGCTATCTTGTCCGAGTTGCCATGATCTTTTAACGGCGACCCAGCAGCAACGAAATCGAGAGAGAGTCAGACAGCGCCAGCAAATTAACGCTAACAAATTAAGCTCACTAAGTTAATGCAGTCCATACAGCATTTTTGATAGGCAAGCTTGATAATGTTCCGGTTGAGCGGACGCAGCCTGTGCATCTCACCGAGATCTTGCGCCCGTCCGTTGCAGCGCAGTCTTATACTGCCGCAACTGCGATCGCGACCTCTCACAACTCTTTTGATGAATCATGCAAAACGATCGCTGGTGTAAGCCTTAATCGGTCTGGGCTTAACAGTTTGCCAAGGATAGCGAGGCTGAAGCTTATTGAGCGGAAAGCTAGTGAGACGAGCTTCAATATGGGCTTTCTCAGCATCCGTCAGTTCAAACATTTCATAGACAGTTTGATCAATGTGCGCTAGGGCTGCAAAGAAGTCAGATTCGACTTGTTGAAAACTGTCAAATCGTTGTCGATAGGTTTGCATCAGGGCAGCATAGTCTTGAGGAATGAGCAGTTTCTGAATAATGGCTCTAGAAATGGTGGTGTCTTCGTCGGCGTTGAGCGTCAAAAGTTTATAGACTAACTCAGCAACATCGGCATCTACCAGTTCTAGCGAAAACAATCCGGCTCGAATGCTATTTCTGTCTAAACTCAGTTCTGCTACCTGCACATCTTCAGGACTCCAGTTAGAGAAGTTAAGCCCTAGATTGCTGTCGCTCAGTTTATATCGACTGGTTTCGATGCGTGTCTCAATTTCAGATAACAACCATTCATTAGGATTGTTTTTAGCGATCGCCGCTAACTGTGCTAGCTCGTTATAACCACTGACTAAGCGTTGCTCGATCGTCGCGTCTAGATTCTTGACCCAGGGCAAAGCTTCAAGAGTACGAGGGTAAATATGGGAACGTGATGATCCTTCTAATACTCCTGCTCTCAGCCTCGTCAAATAGTAGAAGCGAACTAACTTACTATTAATGAAACTTGCAACTGCTTTTAGAGATACTCCATCGACCTTGGGCAATGCAATAACAACACTATTGCGAGCGGCGATATCTTCTCTTTCTACTACACACGCAAAGGGTACAAGTGCCAATTCAGCAACAGCAATAAATGATGGATGCCTTCGATCTCCCCAAATACTTAACTTCTGTACATCTTCCAGATTTATCCAACCTTCTGGCTCTCCATGCCAACCCATAGCAAGACTTTTACCCAAAAGTATTTGAACTGAACGGCTATCTGTAGAGGTCTCAGTGACTTGTGCTTCTCTACCTGCCTGAATTCCGTAGGTAAACCAGAAAGGACGATTGTTGCGACTCAGTTGCCGTGCTACTGCTTCCTTTAACTCCACTACATTTCCACTATTCCCGTTGGGATATAGCTTCTTCAGAATGGGGACATCTTCAGGATGCAACAGTGGCAGCAAATAGTCTCCCCACAACGCTTCTGCTGTATTGCTTAAGTCAACTTTGGTAACTCTAAGACTGATCTTGGCATCAAAAAAATCTCTGTACTTGATTTTGACTGGCGGTTCATCGCTTCGCCACGTTGCAGGAACAAACAGTTCAATGTCGTCATTCTCTTGCGCTGAAGTTTTTTCGATCACCAACAACATCGGAATCACATTTGCATCCCACTGTTTCCCAGCAAACTCCAACCACACGATTTTTCGTAAAGCAGCATCCCGCCCTGGATAGAGCAGTTTCCATACCTTCGCTGCCGCTTCTGAATTGGCATAGCCACCACTCACCACCATGCCCAACCAGCCACCCGATTCCAGCGATTCAGTCAAGGCACGATAGAGAAACACTAAACCTGTATCCGCATTTTGTCCCCAAATCTGGTGCCACAGCCCACGCATCTCATCGTTATACTTCACCCGCTCTGCCCGAATATAAGGCGGATTACCCACAATATATTTCCACTGTCCGCTATCTCGCTCTGCTGAACCAGGAGCCAAAAATCCTTCCCCTAACAGCGGAACAAGATCCGATTCTCGCAGCAGACTATTTAAGTTATGGACGTGAATTTGAGGAACATTGACTGGGTTTGTCGAAGGCTTGAAGCGCACCAGCGCCCACATCAACTGAAAGTGGCTAATAAATGCGGCAAATGGGTTGAGGTCAAATCCCCAGACCGTTGCTTGCAACTCTTGCAAAACAGCATCTGCATCCAATCCTCTAACTTTGGCATCTTTCAAGCAACGGTAAACATAGCGTACCAAAAACGAACCGCTACCACAGGATGGATCAAGCAGTTTTCCCTCACCATGACTAAATACTGTTTGTTCTAGCAGCCAATCGACGATCGTAGCAGGCGTATAAAACTCTCCCAATCGTTTCCGTTTAGCGGCGGGCAAGAATGTTTGATAGATATCCCCCAGATTTCTTCCGACAACCCTGAAAAATCATAGGCGTTAAATCGCAGAATCAAACGTTGCAAGGCTTCATCTAACGCGCCATTGGTTTCATAAATCCAGTCAAATAAGTTGCGCTCAAATGGCTCGTGATAGAGCCGCCCCACATCTTTAGCCACTAATTGCACCAGCGCTTTAGCATCGCCCGTCAACTGATCGACAAACGCCGCCCAGTCTCGCGGGCCACCGTTGGATAATCGTCGTTTTTTCGTTAGTTTTAAGTCTTCCACCAATCGGAGAAACAACACACGAGCCACCAGCACAGCCACAGAATCGGCAACAAAGGATTCTCGAATTCGTTCTTCAACTTGCTGCTTGCCTTTTGCGTTGACATCTCGCCCATATTGGTCTTCAAATCGAGGTAAAAGATCCTCAAACAAATGTCGATGGAAGTCAAACCTAAACCGCAGCCGCACTAATGCCCGTCGTTGTGTATCGCCCGTATCCACTAAGTTTCGCTGAATGTCCTGTTCCTGATGTTTGAACTCTTTATACTGCTGGATTAAGGTCGCGATCGCTTGCTCCGCCGCAGTGCCCAGTTCAGCAAAACTAGTTTGCAAATCTTGCCGTAATCGATCTAGAGTCTCAGGCGCATCTAACTTCAAGTAAACGTAGGGTAATTGTCCATCAATAAATGTTGCCCACTGATTACGATGCGTCGCCTGTTCGTAGGAAAGAAACTTCAGCCTTTCCTGTAATTCTTCAAAGGTTATTTCAGGCAAACTGCACGGATCTTCAAATCCTGCAACGGCTTCACCCGTTGGCAAAACGAGCCAAATATAATGGGCTGTTAAAAATAAAACGTACCGCGTTAAGCCCTCAACATACTTACGTTTTTGGTTCCATAGCTTGAGTCGTCCACTCTCTGTATTGACTTCTGCATCATCCTTTTTTAGATCTCCTACAACCCAAGCAATTTTCTCAGGAGTCAGCAGCTTAATGTCTGGATAACCACCTCCTCCTGCGTCTTCAGTCACAACGCGATCCTTGGGATAATCTAGCAATCCAGCCAAAAAATCACGAACATCTGGGTTGTACGATCGTTCTGGTCGGCTCCAGTCTAAAGCAAGCCACTTTGTCAAAGGATTTGCCTGCTGTCTCGGTGGTCTGCTGCTTCTGGACAAAACACTTAACCTCTATGCTTTCAAACGCATTCAAATTGCTAGCAGGGGAACAGGTTAGCACCAAATCTAAAAATACAAGTAATTCTTAAGCAGATTATATTCCCTTCAGGTTTAGAATAACTTTGAAAAATGTTTAAATCTAACCACTGATTGTGATGTGCTGCTCTCACCAGTAGCCCAAACAGTATGGCTATTTAATATACAGAAACATTCTGAACATTATCCTAGTTTGGATAGATACCCTGACATTTTCTGCATAACGCTCTGATTTAAATAGATACTCCCGATTGATTTTGTGCATCTTCCCTCATGTTGAATAAATTATCCTGATTGCATAGAACTAAACAAGCTATTTCTCTAAAGAATTATTAATTTATATGACCGTTGGCAACGCCTCCCGGAACGGGAATTGACCTAAAATGATCCTAGAATAGGATCATTTGTAGTGAGCGATACCATTCGGCGCAAGCAGGACTCCGATCGCACCGAAAAAGCTACCTTCAATCGATATTTCGCTTATGTTCAACTCGATCGTCTTGCTTATTCAATTCGAGGGCCGATCGCGATCGTTTTTTAATATTCAGTCCATCAGGCTCTGAAACTTTAAATTTGGAATTGCTGTTAATCAAAACTTCCAAGTGTCTGAGAGATACGTTAAGATTAGTTAACACAGAAAAAGCTTGGGATCATCCCATCACCACGGAACAAGGAGAAATGCTCAGTGAATAAACGGTGGAGAAATGCAGG
>JANXNM010000288.1 GCA_025354065.1 Synechococcales cyanobacterium 340R_concoct_173_sub
CGATTTCAATTGGCTGATGGGAATCAATGAGATTTGACATCGACTGTTTTCTGTCAATGTGTAAGTCCTATGTGATGGCAATTCCAAATTCAAAAATCTTAGAGTCTGATGGACTGAATATTAAAAAACGATCGCGATCGTGCTCTAGAAATTCATCCAAAATTCGATCGGGCTTGGTACCGTCGAGGCATTACCTTTAGCCGTATGGGAAGGCACGGGGATGCGATATCGAACTATGACCGAGCGCTTGCAATCAATCCTAATTGTGCCGATGCAGCCAGTCGTCGTCGCATTGCCCTTCGCCATACCAACGGAAACTCAGCCAAACCGCAGTAATTTATTCGGTGATTTATTCGGTGATTTAACGTCAGTTTTGGATCAGGTGGGCGGCTAGAGATGCAAAAAAGGAAGAGCTGTTAGGCTGAAGTGGTAAAGCACTCAGAACGATCGTTCCATAGATCTAAGAGGGTGTTTGAAAAGTCCCTTTGTGAGTATCAAAAGCCCATTGGGGTTGTTATGCGGCAACCTATCGACAAGATTATCAGTTGTCTTCTGTAATCTCTTCGGTGACGAGAGCCTCCATCAATTGCTTTAGATCTAGGTACATCGTGCGATAGGGATTCACAGGTGGTAGAGGATCTGTAGGAATGGCAAACTCAAATCCCAACTTTGTGTAGAAACCGGATGCGTCATAGGGAGGCTCAACATCGGCATCATAAAGCGCATCGACGGTGATGAATCTGACGCCAATGATCGGCGTAACCTCGGCAATCACGTAGTCGATCGCCCAATCCATCAACCGGGAACCAAGACCTTTCGTCCGTCGATCGACTGCCAGCAGCCCGATCTTCACGGCTGGAAAAGTCCGATACTTCACGCTTTCTTCCGCCAGCAGGGGATTTTCAACCTGCAAATTATCCGCTAACAGCGTAATATAGCCAGCCAGGGAATCATCAACTCGAACAACCCAGCATTGGCAAAGGAATGAATCGATTTCTCGGTGAATACGCCCCTGTTTCCAGTAAGTCACGAATTCACCTCTGACACAACGAAACCCCTGACCCAGTTGCCGAAGTTCAGGAGTCAGGGGTTCAATACTGATTTGAGAGAAGTCTACTCCGTCAAACTTGCCGGAACTAGACATGCTTCTGGGCTTTGCGACGACGGGCAGCAATTCTCTTAGCTAGGGCGAGAACACGATCGTTAATGACTGCGCTACCGGAATCGATCGCTTCTAGCAGTTTCTTAGCTGCTTCGCCCGAGACAGGTTGGGATTGAGTATGGAGTGGATATTTCATAGGACTAGTGATGAACTAACCCTACTATAGCAAGCCTTTAGACCTTCTGTGTCCAGGTGACTCCGCTCATCACGATTCCTGCGATCGCATTGAAGCCTAACCCGGCTCTCGCTAAGCTGCCTTCTTCCACAGTGGGGAAAATGACGATACTGAGAACAGCAACGACAATCGCCCCAATTCTCACACCTTGCCAAAATTGGCGTTTCATTGCTGGAGCATTTTCTGGATTGCCTGGGATGATCGCCACTTGAATGATTGCGACGATCCAAAGCATAAATCCATAGCAGAACCAATTGAGTGGCTTTCCCCTTTTTCACTAGCAAGCATTGCTGGAGCGAGAGCCAGAAGTGCCATGAAAATTGGCATGGCGGGTCCAAAGATCAGCATCATCAAACCGATCGATGACGCATCCAGTAATGAGAAGTGCAGGGTTCGCAGCATCAATGTTGGTACTGGAATTAGATTGAGAATTTCGGGTCATAATTTCAGATGAATGAACTGTGCAAAGTCTGGGCTGTAGCAATCGAATCTTAAATATTCGCAAGTTTGGATTGGACATGCTCTTGGAATGTCGCAATTCCACCCCTGGAATCCCAAGCGTTTTTGAATGTAAGTAGATCTGCTATCTTCATCACATTGCCACCTTGGAGATTAAGAACTCCTGGGTAGTCAAAGATAATGTCAGCTTTAGTTGATGGAGGTGGGTTCGTACTGCCAATTGACCAAACTACTTCAACAATGCGATAGATGTTGAACACATTTGGATCATCATCACGTTCAGCTTGACGATTCAGAACCTTGACAACGTGCGTGACATAGCCACGCTGACGAAGCAGGATCAAATCATATCTTTCAAGCCTGTTGGCATTGGCCTCATCATTTCTCCAAGCTAATTTGAACAATTCGCCTTTTTTGAACTCACAGTAAGCCCAACCATCGGAATCTTTTACATTTTTTGTCCACTGGAGACGTTCTAAATTCATCAACTCTTTCACCGGGTAACATTATGTATAACAGTTATATGAACAGGAAGTTTCTGTATAAGTACTCCGATCGAGGATCCTAGACCGACTCTTTTTATCTAACTCCAATTTATTGGATTCTAGACCAACAACTTATCCGTATAATTGCCGAAATTAGGACCTTAAACCTACACTTTAATTATACTCTGCGACAGAGAATCTCCCTAGTCTGCCTAAGCTCCTAAAACCAGGAATTAGACGGAGTAAAGCAGTCCCATGAAGGTCGATCGGCGCGTCTATGCTGAGATTCTGCCTCGTGTAGAGTATTCACTGTTTTGCTCGGTCGATGATTAGCAAAAGAATTCTCTTAATAAAAAAGATGCCGATCGTATTGGAATATCCAAAGTACGATCGGCATCTTTCTATGTAGCTTCATACAACGGCTTTCGCCTCTAAAAAATCAATGCCTTTCAACATTGAATTCTTTATTTAAAGTGGATACGCCAATAGATCGGGGAAAAACCGATTAAATTCGATCAACATCCCAGCGGTTACAGTCAGCAACAGCATAAGCAGCACAGGACCGCTGGAGAGATAACTTTTCATAACAAGCCTCTAAA
>JANXNM010000300.1 GCA_025354065.1 Synechococcales cyanobacterium 340R_concoct_173_sub
CAAATGTGCGTTGAATGAAGGTTTGACGACGATCGCGATTGGCGGTGGTGTGGCGGCAAATAGTGGATTACGATCGCAATTGCAAGCGGCAGCGACTCCCCACGGAATCCGGGTCATTTTTCCACCTTTGAAATATTGCACTGATAATGCAGCCATGATTGCTTGTGCAGCAGCCGAACATTTTGATTTAGGTCATCGATCAGATTTGGGCTTGGGAGCACGATCGAGAATGCCTGTTTCGCAAGTTATGGATTTGTATTTAGGCTCATAATTAATGAATACAGTTAAGTTTCCCGCTATGGTGATCCAAAACTCTGATAGGTCAATGGAAGAAATTAAAGAGCTAAATTAAAGAGTGACGCGATCGGTGACAAATTGTTGAATTTTTGTTGTTTGGCTCCATCTTGAGGAATGATTTCTAACCGACTAGTGACATTGGTGTTTTAAATTAGAAGATCTGTTGGGAAGGAGTGTCGATATTCTTGGCTTGCTTACCAACCCGTGATTATACTTCCCATTAAAAGTACGATCGCAACCCCTGCTAAATGCTGAGGTAACAACTTCCAAAATGATTGCCGAGCAATTTTTTGCGTCAATACAACCGTAGCTAAAATCGAAGCGATGAGTACGACGGATTGCAGAAAGGAAATTACTGCCGGATGGGCAACCCACACAAGGGGATTATTTATGGCCAAGCCAAAGGTCGCAAAGGTTACTGGAATGATTCGACCGCCTTCGGAAAGCCCCAGGCGCACAAAATGGGCCAGTAGTCCCCCCATGGCTAAGGGCAAATAACCGTAGGCTAGCTCAACGAACGGGCGAGACTTACGGTCTAGCAGGCGAATTAAACCGTGGGTCGGGAAAGCGATCGCCACTGGCACAAATAGCACTGCCACTGAAACCAAGGTATGAATGCCAAAGTTTTCTAATTGTAAATCCCAGCCCATTTCCTGTTCAATCTCAGGCAACCGATGGAGAAACGTTGCACCAAACAATAAAAATAGCAGCGCCACCTCCGGGTAGTTAGCCTTATGGGTTGTCCATAGCTCAATGCCCGGTGGACGCAAATTCAATTCTACCGATCGGTGGGGACAAGCCTTCAGACAGGTCATGCACAGAACGCAGTCCTTATTATCTTGCAACTGTGCTGGGTGAGAATAGACGGGACAGCCCCCAGTTTCTTGACCTTCCCCCAGTTGAGGTCCACCTTTGTAGCATTGATAAGTCGTACAGGTCGCAGAGCAAATCCCCTGCTGTGCCCGTAGTTCAATCATCGAGAGTTTGGCAAACATGCCATTCATACCGCCAATAGGGCAGAGATAGCGACACCAAAATCGTCGTTCAAATAGCAGCGAGAAGATCACAGCACCTGCCGTAATGAGCAGCAATAAACAACCCGAAAGATAGGCTGTATTTTCCAAATCCCACAGCTCTTCCCACAGCAGAATCAGGGCGAAAAATCCAAACAGGAACCAGCCACCAAATCGTTCGGCTTCTTGGCGCGGCCACGATCGCAGGGTTCTGGGAAACCATTTTAGAGACAGCTTCTGCACCAATTCACCATAAATCATGAACGGACAAAAGGCGCACCAAATCCGGCCTAAAAATGGAAAAATTACCAAACTCCCGAGCCACCACCAGTCCCAGAAAAGATTTAAGACAAAATTACGATCGCGGGTTTGCGGTCCCAGAAATAACACGCCGACGATAAATGCAAACCCTACGATTGTGATGCCATAGTTGATGCGATCGGGATACCAATCACTGCGAAGAAATCGCCGTAGCCATGGATAAACATTCAGCAAATTGACCCGAAATCTGCGCTCTTGCTTGCCCTCTGCCCAGAAAACTTCTTCGGTCAAATCCTTAGCTCCGCCTGCCTGAACCAACGCTCTTGTGAGCAGATTCTCTAACTCAATTAAATTGTCAGGAAAATCATAGCTTTGTAGTCGGCGTAGAGCTTCAGGGGTGACGGTGGGTTTGGGGAGACCCCGCGATCGACAGAGCAATCCCAAGTAATAGTCAATCTGAACTTTGATATCCGCTTTCCGAACGCGTAAGGGTGGCACTTTAATATTGTGCTTGATCAATTTACACTTGGCGAGTTTGGAAATAACCTTTTCAGCGATCATAATAATGCGTGCTTCGGTGCGTTTTGGCGATGGTGTCGCTTCGTCTTCTCGGGACTGCGAAGTATATTCGCCGCTGTTTAGCAAAAATTTCAGTCTTTCTAGGAGTTCTGGGGCTAAGTCTTCTAAGTTGTTGAGCATTAAGGTGCCGCGCCCGACCCATTCTAATAAACCTGGTTTGTTGCCCCGTCCAAACAGTTCGGCTCCATTGGTCTGCAAGGTGCTGCAATTTACTTTGATTAACGGTTCTTTACGAGTTCCAGAGCCAAAATGAATTAACGCAGCAACATTGTCCTTGTTGAGACCGGGTTCTCCTAAAATCAAAACCGCGCCAGTTTCCTGCATGGCTTTTTTGATGTCCTGTCGCAGACGTAGAGCATAACGGCTAGAGCCAACGATGCCTCGACGGGCTTTGGGGACGACATAGGGGCGCAAGGCAGTGGCGCGATCGCGTTCATAAACCAGTTCTGCCTCCGCCCGTTGGAGATCGATCGCTAGTTGTTGGGAAAGAATTTGAGTGATTCCAGGATGCTGCTGGGTGATGGTTAAGAACTCGGCGCGGGGAATTTGCCACAGGACGCAATCATCTAAGGTGATGCTGGTTTCGTAGGCGGCTTGATCCAGCAGTAGTTCCTTTAAATACAGTACCGAACCGGGGAGGATACTGACGGCTCGCGCGATGCTGTTGGGGCTGGTGCGATAGCTTTCGAGATGGCCGCTGTGGAGAATCAGTAGCGCCTCAGGAATAGTGTCTTCTAGGACCAGGCGACGGTTGGCGAGGATGGAGGTCTCTTGGATCTGGATGGCGATCGCCTTTAAGGCCGCCTCGGGAATCTGGTTAAATACGGTGTGGTTTTGTAACCAGATTATTCTCTCTGAGATATCCATATTCGTCCTGGGGTAATCAGGGGCGCAACTCAAACCGGCCTTAATACTTTACTATGATCTGATCTTTTCAGTCTTATTCATTAGACCTCCTACATGAATCCTGATGGGGTGCTCACAGAGTCAGAATAAAGGAGCAGAAGCGTTTCTGTGAGAGATGCTGTTAATGTACGAACGCCTAGATAAACTACTGCCCAGATTGTTCAAACGCAAATGTGGGATTCGTCGGGAAACATTTGAAGCAATGGTCGCAGAACTACGTCCAGACCTAGAGCGTAAAGGCAAGCGATGCGGACTATGTAAGTTTGGTGCTGAAGACCAATTGTTGATTGCTTTGAAGCTATAGCTAGTCTATTTGCGATCGCCTTAGTAACGGGACTTAGCTTTACCCGCTTTTCTCGTCCTACCACCAAGGTGATGTTCAGCAAGTTTGCGGTAATTATGCCCCAGAATAATCTGCCTACCTTGATGTTCCGTACTGTCAATCAACGACGGAACCAGATTCTAGAAGCACAGGTAACACTCTCCCTCAGCCGGGATGAATACAAACGAACCAAACAAGGGCAATAAAGCAATTATAGAAATTAGAGATCATTGCCCTGATTTTGTTGCCACTTCTCATAGGAAATACGAGGAACCTCGAAGCGATCGCGAGTTCGGCAATAGTAAGCTGGCGAACCCATGCGACCAATGGGCATAAATCCATTAATGTGCAAGCGATCGCCAATCAGTTCATCATCCACATGCAACATCACTACTTGTCCACAAATTCTCCATTAGTGATGATATTTGCGGCAGTATCTTCTGGACTGCCATCATCTTTATTGCCGATGCTCTTTATTGCCGATGCTAATGATGAGATAGAGAGGGTCACTCCCGATCGCATTAAAGAAACTAAAGGGCGCAAGATTAATAACGCCTTCAGCATTCTGTGACGTTACCCCAGCGATCGGGCGAAGGACAACGAGATTGGTTAATAATTTGTAGTTGTCCTGTGATGATGTGAAATTGGGATCGATACGCATAGGGCATATTCAACCTCTTGACGCTCTGGGTATAGCAAATGGGAAATTCTATTTTAAATTCTATTTTAACGATTCAGCGCACTCATATTTTGGGTAGGATAGCAAAGTTATCGGGAGTAGTGATTGCTCCTGTCAGAAAGCCTCTACCCAAGGGACTATAGAGTACGAATCCAATCCCCAATTCTTGCAAGGTTGGCAAAATTCCATCTTCTGGATCGCGGCTCCACAGTGAATATTCCGTTTGCAAGGCAGCGATCGGGTGGTAGTCATGATAATAAAGAGATTTCTCAGTAATTTTACGATCGAACTACTCCAACGCATCCATTTATTGTACTGACTGTTTTAACTAGTCTGGATAATCAGTAGGCCGTGTTGGTACTGGATTTCAACTCTTTCATTCACGATAAGACTAGGTCTCGATCAGAAAATGCAATATGCATTGAAATACGGAACTCAATTTAAAATATTTCACTTTTTCAAGAGTTGTTAAGTAATTATACTGAAGATCAATTAGTTTCAATGCTGTAACTTACATACAGAACCTATTTGACATTCTAATCAGAGGCTGCAAGCCGTTTTATCATTAGCCTGACAAAACAGAGGTTCATTTTTGTCATCGCATTTCCTAATGTTCTTTCATAGTTCTTTACCAATATCTTGCAGCGTTCCACCCAGGCATTCGACCGTTCCACTATCCAACGGGCAATAGCTGGGATAAATCCTGACTTTCCTTGTTCTTTTTTCTCCTGTTTTGAATGCTTCTTTGAACGCTCAAATCTGATTTTCGTCATAATTTGAGAATAGACTTTTTGGAGTTCTTGAACCAAATGATCAATATGGTATCCATGGTCCAACAAAATAGTGATTTTTTTAATGTTGACAGGCTTTGATTTGAAGTATTCAATATTAGTCGTGAACATTTCTATCAGGCCAACATCATCCGATAGATTCGCTGG
Organism: Synechococcales cyanobacterium 340R_concoct_173_sub; assembly: GCA_025354065.1. The sequence goes on from JANXNM010000300.1 coordinate 4,996, forward strand.
AGTGCAATGAGTAAAAAAGGGAAATCCAAGCGTATCAACGGCTAGATGTCTTTTAATTCCATTGGTTGCCTTATAGTGGCAAAAGCCTTTTGATTTAACACTCGCACTACAGGTATTTTTGACTGCTTGGGAGTCAACGATGATTAAGGTGGCCCATTTAGCTTTTTTTTAACTCTGTACGTGTTGCCTGATGAAGCAGGGTCATTAGTTTCTCAATAGCACCCGCCGCGCGCCATTGTTTGTAGTGCCAATAGACGATTGAATAGGGAGGAAGATCTTTCGGTAAGTCTCCCCAACTACAGCCATTTTTGAGTTGATAGAGAATGCCATCTAGAAGTTCTCGTTTGGTCCAATAGAAGGTCTGGTCTGTTTTTTGGGAGGTAGCACTTCTAGCAGAAGCGGTTCAAGGACTTCCCATTCTTTATCTGTTATACTGCTGGAATAGGCCATAGGACTGGTGAATATGAGTTTTTTACGATGCTTTTAGAATACATCATAATGTCAAATAGGTTCTATAGCTAGGAAATTTATCCATCCCTCACATAAAGGCATTACCAATCCTGCAAGTCACGGGGTCTTGAATATTCATAAATTGTATTCAAGACCCAATCGGCAATTAAAACTTTTGGCTAGAACTTCTGACCCACACCGAATTGAATACGGTTTTCGCCCCGATCGTTAAAGCCTAAGTCCGCCCGCAGCAAGCCCAAAGGTGAATTAACCCGCAGACCTGCACCATATCCGAAACCACTGCCCGATCGGTTGCGTTGCAGTCCAGGATTCCCAATCACCCCGCCACTAGATCCCAGATCTGTGCCATAGTCGGCGAATAGAGTTCCCCCGATCGTTTCATTTAGAATTGGGAATCGATATTCGGCAGAAGCCAGCGCGTAGCTTTTACCAATACCAACTTTACCTTGTTCAAATCCACGTACCGAATTCACACCGCCCAATAGATAGGCTTGACTAGGGGGCAAGTCTCCGATCGTTGTTCCACCTTGAACATTGAATGCCAGAATATCTTTGGTTTTTGGATTGTTACTACCAAATAAATTCACTGGGACATATTGGCTATAGTTTGCACTGACCCGATTAGCCAAAACATTGCCCACTCCGATCGGGACATATTGTTCAGAATTTAGACTTAATAGAGAACCGGATTTGGGATCTAGAATATTATCCCGTTTGTCTCGGCTGATTCCTGCGCTAACGGTGTAGAGATCGTCGAGTCCCGTGCCGCTTAAGGATAACGGGTTGCCACCGGAATCGAGTTGCACCAAGTCACCATTGGTATCACGGGCGCTGACTCGGGTATAGCCCAAGCCAATAGTTGCATTAAGGTTTGGGGCAATAGGTTTGCTAAGATTAACACCGCCGCCAAACCGACCTTCCCGGACTTCGTTGCCAGAGTTCAATTTCACATCACCATCAAACACGCGAGACAATCCACGATTGCGCAAAGCTTGAACGCTGTAACCCCAAGTGTCCGGCTGAGTTTCACGGTAAGGATTGGCAAATCGTCCATCAAACTGGAAATCCTTCGAGCCAAGAATGACGCTGCCGCCAAGCTGTTGCCCCAATCCGCCAAAGTTAAAGTCACGGTAAGATACACTCGCATTAAGCCCCACATCACTGCTGTAGCCCCCGCCAATATCTGTGCGGCGTAGGGGAAGCTCAGCTAAGTTGTAGACTACGGTGGCATTGCGAACATCCCCTTCTAAGGTGACGCGCCCGCCTTGGAAAAGGCCCGTTTTAAATAAACGATTGAGGTCGTCTTGAGCATCGGATTCTTTGAAGACAGCGGCTTTTTTGAGTTGGATGGATTGGCGAATCAGGCTTTCTTGGGTACGGCCTTTGATGGCGTTGCCGTTGTCGTCCTGCGATCGGCCCGTTTCGTCAATAAACCGAATTTTAATGTCGCTCACCTCGCCTTCCACAACCGTGACCGTTAAGAGTCCATCTTGTTTAGAATTTACGCCCACGACTCGCGCTAGGTTGTAGCCCCGATCGGTATACCACTGTTGCAGATCTCGCACGCCTTGATTGAGCAGAGACGGTTGGACGGGTTTGCCCAGTTGAGGTTTGAGAATGGTGGTGGCAGTGTCTTGGGTGAGGGCTTTTGCGTTGATGAGTTGAATCGATTTTGTAATGACGGGCGCGAGGTTGAAGGTGACATCTACGCCTTTAGCGTTAAGTTGAGTGGTGGCGCTGGCGTTGGTGAAGAGTCCCGTTTCGAGAAGTGCATCACGATCTTCACGGACAAGTGCTGCGGTTGTTGGTTTGCCGGGTTGGGTCAGCAAAACTTGACGCGCAACGCCTTGGAGTTCGGATTCTATTCCCAGGATCTTTACATCAGTGGTGAGGGTTGGGACAGTCTCGGATAACGTTGTTGCGGGTTTTGCTGTTAAATTTACGTCAGGTTTTTTGGTGGATTTTACCGCAGGTTTTGGAATGGATTTTGGGGCGGGTTTTGTGGTGATAGCGATCGGTGCGGCGGCAATCGGTGCGACTTCCGTGACTAATGGATGGACTGCACGGTAACGATCGATTGGGCTGATTTTTTCCGGCAGCACAGATAATTCGACAGGCGCGGGATCGGACTGACGGGCGGCGACCGTAACAGGCTTTGACACTTCAATCTTTAACACTTCAGGCTTTGAAAACTCAGGTTGTGCGGCGATCGTTTCGGGTTGGGCTATGGCCGCTTGAGCGGGGAGTTCTGTCAGGGCATCGGTGGCAACGACAACATCTATTGGAGCAGTAGGCGATTGGACTACTCCCGTAAACTGCTGCTGTGCGGCTTGGGCGGGGAGTGTAAGGGCTGAAACGGAGATGGCAGACAGTGAGTAGGCGGCTACTTTAGAGAAATGCATAAGGACAACCTAAGTTGAATTAGAAAGAGTGAGTTGATGGTTTATGACTTCAGGAAACTAATGGGAGTTCCGGGAAATTACTGGGGCCAATCGACAAACTGGATATCAAACCTTAGGAACTCACAATAATTCAGACAAGGAAATAGTGCGCTGTGGTCCATTGTTTGATAAGTTAGAGCGTGTTGTTCACAATATGGCGATCGCACTCTGCATGACCTACTGTTTAGGGATTCTTACGGCGACCGGGCTGGTAATGGCAGCGGATTCTAGAACGAATGCGGGGGTGGATCATGTTTCGACCCACCAAAAGCTGCATGATTTTTCGATTCCGGGAGAACGGGTAATCTTGCTCTGTACTTCAGGTAATCTATCGGTGACACAGGCTGTGATTACGTTGTTACGGCGCGATATTAAGTCGGATGCGGCGATAACTCTCTATACCGTAAGTAATCTGTACGAGGCGGCGCGATATATTGGCCGAAAAATGCGCGAGGTCCAAGCACTCGATCGCGAATGGTTGAAAAAAGACGGCATTGATGTGAGTTGCAATATTTTATTGGGCGGCCAACTTGAGGGCGAGGAGCCTGAGTTGTTTTTGATTTACAGTCAAGGCAATTGCATTCAAGCGTCGCAGGAAGCCCCGTTTTTACAGATTGGTGAAACGAAATATGGCAAACCAATTCTCGATCGGGTGTTGACCTATGAGACTTCGATTGAAGATGCGGCCAAATGTGCATTGCTGTCGATCGATTCCACAATGAAATCGAATATTTCCGTCGGGCCACCTATCAATTTGGTGATGTATGAGTCTAATAGATTCAAAATCAAACACTTTTTACGACTTCATTTAGGTGCGCCTTATTTAGTCCAAATTCGTAAAACCTGGGAGCGCTGTTTACATGAGGCGTTTGAGTCGATGCCTGATATTGATTGGGAACCGAAGAGCGATCGCAAGAATTATTCAGAGTGTAAGTAATAGAAAGCTTTTTGCTATAGTCGCTGCGGGGAATAGCGGTATTTAAGAATTGGAAATGTAAAATATACCAAAGCTCAAATGCTTCATTGGAATAAGCAATTTAGATATTATTATTTTTGGCTAGTGCAACAGCTTTAGTAATACTGAGACGGGAAAACTATCTCGATCGAACACACACCAAACTTGATTAAACTCCTCCCCCTTCGCACGGGTAATCGCATGTTCAACAACCTGAGTTGGATTTTTACCCAGACCTTTAATGCTAATCACAACCCTTGGAACCCGAAAACCACGAAAGTAGCTTGGCTCGTGTCCCTCCAGATTCATGAAATTCTAGCAGTAGATTCACATGGCACTGAGGTTATTCTCTTTGTCGAATCTTTTGTGCATTGTATGAACTAACGTGAATTCTTCAAGAAAATCCTCTTCCTTCAAATCCGTATCGACCGCTGCTATTCCAGTTCTCTCGAATGGTGCCAAGAAAGGCTCTTGTTCCTGCAATGATAAGGCGGCTGTCGTAACTGATTACCCGACCCAAGAACGCCCAAACCAAACAGAAACGATCGTCTCTACCACACTTTTCACAAACAGCTACCCAACTGAAGAGCCACCCACTCAAGGCATCGGTGCTGTTCAAACTGCGGCTTGGCAAAACAATAAGAAGGTTGTGGGAATGTGGACGAATTGCATCGATCGCAATACCTACATGTATGTCGAAGATCTTGGTTGGCGGAAATTTCTCGAAACCTCTGACAGCGCTATGATGGCCTTCAATATCAATTAAAAGTCTGAAACTTTAACCCACCAATATTCGTCATTAACAGAATGTCGATGGTCAAAGACCGACCCCAGGCCATCGTCCCTTGGAGTTCCTCTATGCTACATTCTATAATGATGAAAACTGGGTTAACCTATCAGTTCAGTGTTACTTTTACCGATTCTCTCGCCTGCACTCAGTGCGATCGTAGAACCAATTCATCTACTCTCTAAACCCACTTCTAGATCTACTGTCAAATCTACTGCAAAATCAATAGTTAAACCTATTATTCAAACGGTTGCAAATCCTATGTCTGACTATACTGTTACGAATTCCGATCGTGGAAAAACTCTTACCTTAAAAGCCGGACAAAGCCTAACCCTACGTCTGAACGAAAACCCCACCACTGGCTATCGTTGGATGATCCCAGTGTTCGACGCGCAACTTATTCAATTGACGGACGATCGATTTGAACCGACGGCGACAGCAAGCAAACCTATGATGATGGGCGCAGGTGGACAGCGCATTTTGGTGCTACAAGCCAACCGTCCCGGTACCATTCAGATCAATTTAGAAAATAAACAATCCTGGGATCTAGAATCTCCATCGGCTGAGTCTTTTGATTTGACAGTTAAAATTACTGAATAGACATCGCAAATTGAACAGGTTCTACACGGCAATATTCACGATCGATTATCCAATCGCTGTTGCCATTCCGCATCAAGTTTATCTTTCTGTTCTAAATCTTGATCCAGCATATCCCGATCGGTGTCGTAGGCAATCGGTTGTTGGTCAATACGTAATCGTTGTTGGAATGTTTTAGATTGAATAAGTTTGGTTTGTAGCACTTCATCTGGAGTATTCAATTGACGCGCTCGTTTGGATCTATCAGAATTTCGGGCTGCAATTTTATTGTTCTTTTGTCCTTGAATTAACCACCGTAATGTCGGCAATCCTAAATAGAATCCACTGTAGAGCAATGCGCCGATGGAGACCGATCGGAGAATACCAGCGGGGGCCGGAACAGATCCGGGCAAGATTCCTGTAAACCAAAGACTCAAAATTAAAATCAGTCCACCAATCATCGCCGCGAATGTCACCAATGTAGGATTACCCAAACTGAGTTTCCAAGGCTTCTCTTCAAGATGATCAGGAATTGTATTGATCCGATCGTTTGCCGTTGTTTGAACTGTTTTTTGTAGTTCAGGAAAAGTATAAATTAATTGCCCATCGTCGGTCACTTGTGGCGAACCATTAAATCTTACTAGTACGGGTAACACATGCTGATCTTCATCACTATCAAACACATTCAGCGGCACATCTAAGTAAGGCGTAAGCTGTTCTGCAACCACTGCACCACCTGACTGAGCAATCCGTTGAGCAATAGTTTCCCAGCGGCGATTTTCGAGATTGCGATTTGGGTTACCGTCGCCAAATACAAAGGAAAAAATGGTTTCTAAAAACGATAATTGTTTGCCATCATCATGAGGCTTAGGTCCACCAAAACTTAACCAATCTCCTGACCAGATAAACCAGCCACCGAATCCCGGATTGTATGAATTTCCACCATGACTCCCCCCCCAACCGCTGCCAGAATCACTCGAATTGTCATCATTTGAATTCATAGTGGTTATCATGACGAATCCGACAGCAAGAATCGCAAACAAAACAACAAATAACGAGCAGCCAAACATTACCCGAACAATCCAGAATAGCGTGCCTGAAATGCTATCCCACCAAGTCTGCAATCTCAATTGCCAATACTTAGTTTGAAGTGTCGATCGAAAATCTTTGGGAAAGGTATAAGCAATATCCCCAGATTCTGTCACCTGCATTTGCGCTCCGGTCTGGGCAGCCAATGCCAAAACGCCTTGTTCTGCGATCGCAACATTCAAGCCCGACTGCGTTGCGACATCTCCCACGGTTGCCCGATATTGAAGTCGATCGATCGCTGTCATAATCGCTGGATTGAGATCGGTTAACGTTGCCATAAAAATTAGGGTGAGGATTAACGGGACTAAATGCTATATTTCTCAATTATAGAACCTATTTAAGATCTTAGGGGCATCCTAAAAGTAAGGTAAAAACTTATATCCTCTAGTCCTATGGCTTGTTCCAGCAGTCTAACCGATAAAGAATGGGAACTCCTTGAACCTAAGATTAAATTTGAGTTTTCAAAGAAGTATTCAAAATAGGAAAATTAGGCTTTCTCTTAGAATGGTGTTTCGATCGCTTGGTTCAATTCGTTCAAGTGGGTGATTCCAATATCCATATGTTCAGGCCATAAGAATGTACCCGTTACATCAAGGTGTACGGTGGCGGTTCCAGCATTCCGTCCTGTGAGTAAGTCAAACACATAATCACCGACCATGACTGATTTTTGTGGTATTGAGTTCCAGTTTTGCAGTAGATGATTAATGCCATCGGGACTGGGTTTTGGGGTGCAGCAATCTCGTCCGAGTATATGATCTGTATTAAAAAAAGTATCTAATCCACTAGCTTTTAAGGTCTTAGTTGCAACAGTTTTACTATTTCGGGTGAGGATACCAATGCGTTTGTTTTGCGATCGGAGTTTTTCGAGTAGGTCAATAGCACCGGGTTGAGCTTTGGAATGTTCTGCGATGTCAAGTTCTATTTGTTCGAGTTGAATTCGACGGCGTTTGGCTTCGTCGGGGGGAAGGGCTGCGATCGCTTCTAGTATGTTTTTTTCACCAGGGATTCCCAGTTGACAACAAATATCAGCGAAATCATGAGCGGCGATCGTTAATGTGCCATCCATATCAAAAATCCAGCATTCTCGATTTGAAAGATTCATTTCTCAATCCGCTCTATTTATTTAAAGTCTGAATGTTAGCGTACAACAAAATCAGGGCATTGTAGGGGAATCATCCCCGTTGGTCAACGATTATTCAAGTATAGGTTCTACAAGCAATTATGTTCTACAAGCAATCAAAATCACAGACGACGAACTTTTAAAAGATTTTCTTTAATTAATCATCCAAATTTGAAAGCGCGAACTTCGACGGCGGCTCATTAATCCGGGCAACGGTTGTAAGCTTTTGTGTAAATTCCATCGCCAACTGAATAAATGCTTTACTTCCTGAACAAGATGGATTACTCAACACCACAGGCTGATACGTATCCACGGCCTTAGCAATATTCACATCCACTGGAATCTTAGTTTTGAAAAGCTTCACTTCACTAAAATCATCATTCAACCGCTTCATTACTTGATTGTGGTAACGGCCCGTAAATATATTGCCCGACAACGAAAATGCAATTCCTAACATCTCCACATCCACCGCCGGATTATCCTTGTGAGTTTCCTTCAGTCGAACAATCCGACGCTGAAGAAGTTGAATCCCAATCAAAGACAAGGGTTCAGGGCGAGATGGAATTAAATAATAGTTACTCGCTAACAACGCACTCCGCGTCACCAAATTATATCCCGGTGCACAGTCCAAAATAATAACGTCAAAATCATTCCCGATCGGACCCAGAATATCCCGAATTAGATTCACCTCAAACTCATTCCACACCTGTTCAAACTGATCTGATCGTCCCTGTTGAACCGATCGACGATGAAGCAACTCCGACACCAAAAATTCATCATACAAATCAATATCGCCCGCCAACAAACTTAGATTCGGCACATTGCAAACATAACCCTGAATCGCATCTCGGGTCAGGTCTGCTAACTTTGGATTACCGCGCACTCCTTCATGAATCAAAGTCCTCAACGTCTTTTTCTGCGCTCTCAAATTTGCAAACTCCCCCGGCGGCATCAAACTCAACGTTGCACTAATTTGGGTGTCTAAATCAACAATTAAGACGCGTTTGTTTTGATATTTCGCCAAACAAGCTGCTAAATTAACCGTCATTGTCGTCTTGCCAACGCCGCCTTTCATGTTAGTAGATGCAATGATATGCGCCATGAGTCCTTGCCTTGTTGAACGATGAAATCAAGCCCGTTGGTTAGCTTGTTTGGCTAAGTGAAGGGACTGGGAGCTAATATACATTAACCGAGCGATCGCACCACATCTTTCTGAGGACATCTTGTAAGACCCATGCAGTACTGGAATACCCTTCAATCCCAAGTAAAATCTACATCTCCTGCCCCTGCTTGGAACCTATCTGACCTCTACAACAGCCTTAAAGATCCTGCGATCGAAACTGATCTCCATGCCCTCAGCCAATCCGCCAGCCAGTTTAGAGAAACCTATCGGAGTCACGTTAACCGCCTTAGCCCCGTTCAGATTGCCGACTGTCTACATCAGCTTGAAGCGATGTATGAACGATCGGGCTATCTGTATGCGTTTCCGGCATTAATATTCAACGCAAACACCCAAGACAAAACGGCTAAACAAGCCATGGATAGAGCCATGGAAGCCTACACTCAGCTTCAGAATCAACTGTTATTTTTTGATTTAGAACTCAAGCAACTTGCACCAGAGCAGTTTCAAAAGTTAACAGTGGCTCCCGAACTCCAGACTTATCTGCACTACTTTGACCAAATCGCCAAATTTCGCCCGTACTTGCTCCCGGAAGCCGTCGAACAAACCCGAAATCAGAGCAGTCTCACAGGCCGTGAGGCATTCATCCAGCTTCGATCGGTCCATCTAGGCGAACAAACCTACAATCCCGTTATACTGCCCAATGGCCAAAGCGCCAGCACCGAAGCCGAACTGGGAGCCTTATCGTTTCATCCCGATCGAGACACTCGGACCGCCGCCTATCAGTCTATCCGATCGGTCATGAAGACCCACAACTCCCTCTATGCTTACATTCTCAACGCCGTCGCCCAAGACCACAGATTAGAAAATGAAATGCGCGGCCATGGCTCAACCTTGGAAAAACAACTCCTGGGCGATCAAGTATCCGCACCTGTTTTTAATGCAATTATGCAGGGAATCAGCGATCGATCGGACCTATTTCAACGCTATTACCGTTTGAAAGGAAAAGCCCTAGGCCAGACCATTCGCAGTGCAGATCTGTATGCCCCTTGGAGTCTTAAGCCCGTACCAACAATTCCCTACGAGGAAGGCGTTAAGACTTTGATGGCGGCGATCGAACAGTTTGATGTGAACTATGCGCGTCGAGCGGAAGAATTTTTTGTCAATAACTGGGTGGATGCAACGGTGCGACCCGGTAAACAAGGTGGGGCATTCTGTTGGTACATTCACGGCAAGCATAGTTATTTGCTGCAATCCTATACTGAAGACTACAGCTCACTATTTACACTAGCTCACGAGATGGGACACGGGTTACATTTTGCTTGGATCGCCGATCGGCAGAGCTATTTCAACAGTATGCCGCCTATGATTTCGGCGGAAATTGCTTCGACGTTCAATGAATTGCTGTTGCTGGATTATTTATTGAAACAGGCTGAGGGGGATAAAGAATTAACTAAAACGTTAATCACTCGTCAACTTGAAGATCAATTAAGTCTTCTGTTTCGCCAAAGCACGATCAGCCGACTAGAACAGATGATTCACGATCGGGCCACGGAAGGAACCTTTGATGCGGCTTTTGTGAATCAAGCTTGGATGGAGTTATATAAAAATCTTTGCGGAGATGCGGTGGATCTGTTGCCTGAGCATCAATACGATTGGGCGCGCATTGGCCATATCTTCTTCAAACCCTTTTATTGTTACCAATACACCGCATCTACTATTGTCAGCTTGGCCTGTTATCAAAAGTATCTCGAAGTCGGAAAAGCATTCATTCCAGGATATTTAGAATTGCTTTCGGTAGGCGGCAGTATGGATCAGGTGGAGGCACTGAAAAAGTATGTTGGAGTTGATTTGGAAGATTCTGCGACCATTCGTGGAGCATTGCAGTATGTGGAACGGTTAATCGATCGATTGGAAGAGTCGATCGATTAACCAGAAACTATTCAAGTAATTCCAACCTGAATTTGCCCATCCATTATACGGACTTGAAAGACGGCGACACTGACCGATTCATCATCCAAGCATTCACCTGTGATCAAATTAAAGTTTTGTTTGTAAATAGGTGATGCGACTTTTGGAATACCTTGCCGATCGCCCACAATGCCGCGAGACAAAACATAGGCTTTACTAAAGGGATCATAGTTGGCGATCGCAAAGACTTCATTGCCAATTCTAAAAATAGCAACTTGTTCATTATTGACTAATGCACAAACACCTGTATTTGGAATGATGCGAGTGAGGGGACAAATGGTTTGCCATTGAGATACGGCTGGGATTGTAGTTTG
>JANXNM010000302.1 GCA_025354065.1 Synechococcales cyanobacterium 340R_concoct_173_sub
CATAAATTCTTCCTTCTTTCAACACAATGAGAGACCGTTCGATCGGTGGTGTTCCGATCGGTCTTTATTATACGAGATTAAAATTTAAAGACCTCTATTAACTAGATTCTCTACTTTGATTTGGTAAATTAGTCCTAAACAATTGAAGATTCATCCTGTAGAGCCTGCAATAACGGTAATTTTTCACCACAGCGCTTACAAAATCTTGCATCCCCATCATGGGCTACCCATCCGCAGGATATACAGACCAACGCCACTTGTCCCTCCGTTTTTACCAACTGTCGAATGAGATCCCCTAACTGCCAAGGAATCAACACCACGCCAGTCAAAATTGCCACTACCGTTAATCCTCGCCCCAATTGTGACTTCGGCGTAATATCTCCAAAGCCCGCTGTCGTTACTGTCGAGACGCAAAAATAAATTGCATCTAAAAATGTTCCAAAGCCGGGATTAGTGGGATGTTCGACTTCATAGATCAGGCCCGCAAATACAAAAATAATTGAGACTAATGTAAAAATAATCCGGGCGAAAATTGCGGCATCTTCGCCTGTTACATATCCAAAAATTGTCCGCCCACCTAAAAAACGGACCAATTTCAAAATCCGAAACCATCGTAAAATTCGCAAAAAACCGACATTTCCAAACCCCAAAAGCGATGGCAAGATTGCGACCAAATCAATAATTGAAAATAAACTAAATACATACCTAATTCGGGTCTCTGCACACCAAAATCGGAGTAAATACTCTAAGGTGAATACTATCAATATTCCCCGATCGAACATCGCTAATCCTGATTGAACCGCGTCTCCAACGGCATAACTTTGTAATACAAAAATAGCCGAGGACACCACCACAAGTCCCGCCAATCCGATCGTCAAAGCCCGTCCGATGGGGGTCTCAATATCATCAAAATAAAACGCCAGTCGCGATCGTAATTCCTCCAAATCAAACCTCCTAGAATTTGAACTCTGTGCCTTGATCAAAACTACAGGTAGCCATTAGGTAGCTATTGATCAAGTACCACGATCGCAGCAATCTAACCAAATCTTTCCCGATCGCTAGGGAAACCGAAACGATCGCGTCATAATAGAAAACGCTATTTCAGAGCAGACTCATGCCCGGTTGGAAAATCTCAACAGAATTCAGCATCTCCGCCGCCCACGTTATCAACAACTACGACGGACCTTGCGGACGAATGCATGGTCATAACTACACTATCCGAATCGAAGCCAAAAGCGATCGGCTTCACAGTTCCCAATATTGCCCAAATCCCGTCATGGTAGCCGACTATCGCACCTTGAAATGGGCCAAAAAAGATGTCACCAAAGGCGGCTTAGACCACTGCATTCTAAATGAAGTCATGCCGCTCGAATACGAAACCACAGCCGAAATGATCGCCCAATACATCTACGACAAAACCAAAGCCATGCTCCCCGATAACATTTCACTCACAATAGCCATTTCCGAATCCCCCAACGCATGGGCCTACTATGGCGATGATTATTAATAACTACTGATAACCACTACTGCCAACCACTACAGTGATGACTCCCCAGCAACTCTAAATGAATCCCCCAACTCCCATTCTCAATGCCCCCATTCTCAATTCTCCAGTCCTCCCCGTCGTCGAAACCTTCCACTCAGTCCAAGGCGAAGGCACATGGAGCGGCACTAACGCCTATTTCATTCGGCTAGCACTTTGCGATGTCGGCTGTCCTTGGTGTGACACTAAGATTTCCTGGAGCGACAAAAATCACCCAAAGATTTC
>JANXNM010000352.1 GCA_025354065.1 Synechococcales cyanobacterium 340R_concoct_173_sub
TTTTTTGGACCATATGACGAAGATTATGGATATGTCACTTTAGAGTCGATGTTGGCATCGAAACCAGTTATTACTTGTAAAGATTCAGGAGAACCTACAGAATTTGTAATTCATAAAGAAACGGGCCTTATTACTGAACCTGACCCAGAACAGATTGCCGATTCAATTGATACATTATACTTTCATCAGAATCTCGCAAATACAATGGGCAATAATGCTAAAGATAGATATAATCTTCTGAATATATCTTGGCAAAATGTTATCCAACATCTACTGTACTAATGATGAAGTTTTTATTGAGGTGAATCAAGATGGATTATTTACAAAAAATCAGCAAAGCTATTAAGATGAGATTTTCTAAGCCTCAAAAAGAAGTATTCGATTTAAATGAATATGTATATCGTCCTCCATCAACACTACAGAATTTTACAGATAGTGTAGTGTTGTTAAGAAAATTAGGTTATGAAAATATTGTTACTTCCTCGATAGATAATATATCTCCTGATGTTATAGAAGATATATTAAGTATCTTGCGTACTCACGAAATTGAATTTGTTGAGTACCAAATTGATACTTCTGCTTATAAAAAATATTTAGAAGATGCGCAATATTTAACGAAATATCCCGATTACTATATTGGTAATCAACCTGAAAAAACACTAGAACACTACGTCTCTCTTTCTCTTCTAGAAATTGATGAAACGGACCAATTTATAGATATTGCTAGTGAACATTCCCCCATCCCAGAAATCTATTCTCGTTTGACTGGTGCAACCACATTTAGTCAAGATATTATGTATCCTAGTGGGATAAGTGGGAATCGCATTGGAGGAGATGCCTGCTCAATGCCTATCGCAGAGAACTTTGCTTCCAAAGCAGCTCTTACTTGCTCTTTAGAACACTTTGAAAGTGAATCGGACATAGGATTATTTCAAGAATTAGCAAGGGTGTTGAAACCCGGCGGTAAAGTTTGCATTGTTCCTTTTTACCTATTTAATCAAGAAGCAACTCAAACCGACCCTCTAGTTAGTGTCCCAGCTAAAGTAAAATTTGATGATAACTCAGCTATTTATTGCGCAGAAGGTTGGGGCAACAGGCATGGGAGATTTTATAGCCCAAAATCTTTCTTAGAAAGGATTGTGAATCCGATGAAAGGTAAACTAGATTTTAAATTGTACTATCTTGAAAATGCAGCCGATGTACACGAATCTGTTTATGCTAGATTTGCTTTTACTGCAACTAAGATCTAATTTATGAAAATTGCTATTGTCGCTCCCAGTCCAGTTCCTTTTACAATTGGTGGTTCCGAAAATCTCTGGTGGGGATTGTTAAACTGGATCAACCAAAATACAAATCATCAGGCAGAGTTAATTAAAATTCCAAGTCCTGAAAAAAATTTTCAAGAACTTGTCAGTAGTTACCAGAGTTTTTCAAAACTAGATGTGACTCATTTCGATCTAGTTATTTCTGGAAAATATCCTGCGTGGATGATACAGCATCCTAAGCATATCTGCTATATGTTACATCGACTTAGGGGATTGTATGACACCTATCATTTCACTGGTTACCCCAAAATATATTACTCGAAGGATAAAAGAATTCTTGCATTGCAAGAATTGATGTGGAAAAATAAAGAAAGGAGAGATTCATTAGACAGATTTTTTGAAGAATTAAATGAGCTACAATTGAAAGCTAAGTTAACATCAGATTTTTTTCAATTTCCTGGATCCCTAATAAGAGAAATCACGCATTTCTTAGATGGAATCGGTCTATCACAGCAAGAAATTATTAAATATGCTGCAATTTCCCAAAACGTGGCTAGTAGGCGGGACTATTTCCCTGTAAGCAGTACCGTTCAAGTTATTTATCCTCCTTCTAACCTTAGTTCCTTTTATACAGATAGTAGTGATTACCTTTTTACTGTCAGTCGTCTAGACAGTGCTAAGCGTATTAGTTTGTTAATTCAAGCAATGCAGTATGTCAAAACCAATATAGAGTTTAGAATTGCTGGTACAGGTCCAGATACAGAAGCTCTTAAAGAAATGGCTAGAGGTGATGGCAGGATTACTTTTCTTGGTTTTGTAAATGACAAAGATGTTATAGATTTGTATGCTAACGCTTTAGCAGTTTTGTATGTTCCATATGATGAGGATTATGGATTAATCACAATAGAATCAATGATGAGTGGTAAACCAGTGATCACCACCATTGATTCTGGTGGACCAAATGAATTTGTTAAAAATGGAGAGACAGGATACTCTGTACCCCCTAATCCTCAGGCATTAGCTGAGTGCATAGACTACCTCTGTGAGCACCGAAATGAAGCTAGACAGATGGGACTAGCAGCTCGAGAATTGGTTTCGGAAATCAATTGGAGCAACACAGTGAATCAATTATTAGGTCAAAATCTCACGACATCGGAGAAAGTGTCCATATGCGTTCCAAGTATTAGAAAACGTCAGAAAATTACAGTTGCAGTGACATTTCCTATTTTTCCTCCTAGGGGAGGTGGCCAAAGCCGGGTGTTTTATCTATACAAAAATTTGGCTAACTGGTTTGATATTGAACTAGTCACATTCACCAATAATGATCAAGCTCCCTTCCAAGGTGAAATTGCACCTAACCTATACGAAACTCGAATTCCCAAATCAATAGAGCATCAATACCAAGAGCAGCTAATTGAACAAAAAGTAGGTGTACCAATAACCGATGTTGCGATGCCACAGTTACATAGTTTAACGCCTGAGTATTTAAAAGCTTTGAGAAAATCTATTGAACAGTCAGACTTTGTGATTGCTTGTCATCCTTATCTTTTGACCGCAATTCAATCGGTGAGTGAAAAACCAATTTGGTATGAAGCTCAGGATTGTGAATTTGAAATAAAAAAGGATATTCTTCCTAATAGCAAAACGGGAGAAGATTTACTTGAATCAACTCGCAAAGTTGAGAGAGAATGTTGTCATACTAGCCAACTAATAATGGTCTGCTCTAGCGATGATGCTCAATCTCTTATTGAGTCTTATGGTGTAGATGGAGGTAAAATAGTTGAGGTTCCCAACGGTGTAGATCTAGAAACAGTTCCTTATATTTCTTTGGAAGAACGTAATTTAAGAAAGGTAAAATTAGGTTTAGAGGGAAGTTTCACAGCTTTATTTATAGGAAGTTGGCATCCTCCTAACTTACAGGCAGTACGCTACATTTTAAAAATAGCCGAAGAACTGCCTGATGTTAACTTTTTAATAGTTGGTAGTGTAGGATTAGCTTTTCGCGATGAACAAAAAACTAGAAATGTTGGATTTATGGGAGTAGTAGATGATAAGACAAAAGCTACTATTTTGAGCATTGCTGATGTAGCATTAAATCCAATGAAATCTGGATCAGGAACTAACCTAAAAATGCTAGATTATCTTATGGCTGGTATACCAGTAATTTCTACGCAATTTGGTGTGCGGGGTCTAGGCATTGAAAATGATATCCACTGTATAGTTAAGGAGTTAGATGGTTTTTCCGATGCGATTGTAAATATCAGACATGAAAATGCAAAGACCAAATACATTCGCATTGATAATGCAAATCAGTATGTTCAAGAAAAGTTTGATTGGCGAGTAATAGCAAATAATTTATATCAAAAAACTCTTTCTTTCTATCTCATTGATTGATAACTTCACCAAATGAAATCACAAACTGAGTAAATTCTGCTTTGACTTTACGCATGTACTTGTGTTATGTGTATGTGGGTAGCTTGGCAAAGTAAGTTGAAATGAAAGTTGTATTATTCTGTGGTGGTCAAGGTACTAGATTGAGAGAGGAGACAGAATATCGCCCTAAGCCCTTAGTGGAAGTTGGTGGAAAGCCTATTCTATGGCATATCATGAAGCTCTTTGCTCATCACGAATTAAGAGATTTTGTTTTATGTCTTGGATATAGAGGTAACATGATTAAAGAGTATTTTTTAAATTACGAAGCGATGAACAATGACTTTACAATTTGTCTGGGAAATGCTTATAAATTGCAGTATCACAATATGCATAGTGAACAAGATTATGCTGTAACTCTTGCTGATACTGGTTTAGAAACAATGACTGGTGGTCGTTTAAAGCAGATTAGCCAGTATATTGATGATGATCTCTTTATGGTGAGCTATGGTGATGGGGTTGCCGATATTGACATTCCTGCCTTAATTTCATTTCATAAAAGCCATGGAAAAATTGCCACAGTGACAGCTGTGCGACCCTTTTCTCGTTTTGGTATTCTCAATATTAGCGATCGCGAAGAAGTATTGGACTTTACCGAAAAGCCTCAAGTTGACGGCTGGGCTAGTGTTGGATTTTTTGTGTTTAACAGAGAGATTTTTAATTATTTAGGAGGTTCAGATTGTGTTTTAGAGCAGGAACCTCTTGAGAAATTAGCAAAAGATGGACAGCTAATGGCTTATCGCCATCATGGGTTCTTCTATGCTATGGATACCTATCGAGAATATAAATATTTGAATGAGCTATGGGAGAGTAAGAATGCACCTTGGAAGGTTTGGCCATGAATAATTTTTGGCAAGATCGGTCTGTATTAATTACGGGTTGCACTGGTTTATTAGGGAGTTGGATGACTCAAGAACTAGTCGATCGGGGTGCAAAGGTGGTTGGAATAGTCAGAGACTGGACTCCACAATCAAGACTGTTTCAAGAAGGACTAGAGCGAAAAATTACAACTGTCTATGGCAGGATTGAAGATCTCCCAACCTTAGAGCGCACGATCAATGAGTACGAAGTGGAAACAGTCTTCCACTTGGCAGCGCAAACTATTGTCGGGGCGGCTAATCGTGAACCACTGGCAACTTTTGAGGCAAATATCAAAGGTACATGGAATATTTTAGAAGCCTGTCGTCGAGTTGGTAAGGTAGGGCGGATTGTGGTTGCGTCTAGTGATAAAGCCTATGGCGATCAAGAAATTCTGCCCTATGACGAAACTACACCTTTGCAGGGTGAGCATCCTTATGATGTATCGAAGAGTTGTGCGGATCTAATTTGTCGAACCTATTATAAAAGTTACAACCTTCCAGTTTGTGTGACTCGTTGCGGCAATTTTTATGGCGGCGGCGATCTGAATTTTAATCGCATTGTTCCAGATACAATTCGTTCGGCTTTGCGCGATCGCTCTGTTGTAATTCGTAGTGATGGCAGCTATATTCGCGACTATTTTTATGTTAGAGATGGCGTGTTAGCCTATCTACATTTAGCTGAACAGATGGATCGTCCTGAAATTTTAGGCGAAGCTTTTAACTTTAGTAACGAGTTGCAAGTATCTGTTTTAGAAATTGTGCGTATAGTTTTAACTTTGATGCGTAAAGACCATTTGCTGCCCCAAATTTTAAACCAAGCTCAAAATGAGATTAAGCATCAATATTTGTCGGCGGCAAAAGCTCGGCAACTTTTAAACTGGAGCCCAAGTTACTCATTGGAAGAAGGTTTGCATGAGGCGATCGTTTGGTATACGGATTTTTTAGACTCAAAACACTAAACTAATAAATAAGCGAAATTGCTATAAGCCCAAAACTAAAAACAATTAAAAATGATTAACTCAAATTCTCATTCTCCTCTCGTTAGTAATTCTGATGGAAAGGAACAAGATTTGCGATCGCAAGTTTTTGAATCTGTTAGAGCCTATTATCAATACAAGTTTCCCGAAAGAAATTTTACGGCTGGGGAAACTTATGTACCCGTATCAGGAAAAGTCTTTGATGAGTCCGAGGTTTTGAATTTAGTTGATGCATCTCTAGATTTTTGGTTGACAACTGGGCGATATGCATTGGAATTTGAAAAGCGATTTGCGGAATGGATGGGGACAAAACATTGTCTACTCGTAAACTCTGGATCTTCAGCAAACTTATTAGCCCTTACGGCTCTTACTTCTCCCAAATTAGGTGATAAGAGACTAAAAGTAGGGGATGAAGTTATTACTGTCGCAGCTGGCTTTCCAACTACAGTTAACCCTATCTTTCAAAATCAACTAATTCCTGTTTTTGTTGATATTCAGTTACAAAGCTATGAAATTGATGTATCTCAGTTAGAGAGAGCCATTTCCCCGAAAACTCGTGCAATTATGATCGCTCATACTTTAGGTAATCCTTTTGACATTGAAGCGGTGATGGCATTTGCTCAAAAACACGATCTATGGGTGATTGAAGATAACTGCGATGCGGTAGGGACGATATATAAAGGACAGAAAACGGGAACTTTTGGACATTTATCAACGGTAAGCTTTTATCCAGCCCATCACATGACTATGGGTGAAGGTGGGGCAGTTTTAACTAATGATCCAAAGCTCAAGAAGATCGTTGAATCTTTTCGAGATTGGGGTCGCGATTGTTGGTGTGCACCTGGGGTAGATAATACTTGCAATAAGCGATTTGAATGGCAGTTGGGCGATTTACCCTTTGGCTATGACCACAAATATACATACTCTCATGTTGGCTTTAATCTCAAAATGACAGATATGCAAGCAGCAGTGGGGCTTGCTCAGTTGGATAAGTTGTCTTATTTCATTGCTAGACGTAGAGAAAATTTCGAATTTTTAAAGCGGCAGTTGCAAGATTTACAAGATTTTTTGGTTTTACCTGAAGCTACGCCTGATTCTGAGCCTAGTTGGTTTGGTTTTCTAGTTTTAGTAAAAGACAACATTCCTTTTACTCGTAATGAATTAGTGCAGCATTTAGAGGAAAAAAGAATTGGTACTCGCCTTTTATTTGGTGGAAATTTAGTTAAGCAACCTGCTTATAAAGATTTGTCTTATAGAGTTGTTGGCAATCTTAGCAACACCGATCATGTAATGCAGAATGCTTTTTGGTTAGGAGTATTTCCTAGCTTGACTGAAGAAATGTTGATTTATATTAGTGATGTCATTCATCAATTTTGTTGAAAATGATAACTACAGACATCCAACTTTTTTCTGTAGGCGTTAATTGGTGAATAGATTGGATTAATGCTTTTTTAACTTTTCAAAACATGGAAGTGAATAATCATGAATAAAACTAATGTAACTCTTATTCATCAATGGCTTAAAGGAATAGGTGTATTTATATTAATAGCTATCTACTTGAATATGTTTATTGTTAAATATTTTAAACAATTTAGTCAAACTGAATCTCATGACACAATACTTTATTTAGTAGTGACAGTTTCAATTTTTCTACTCCCATCTTTATTTGGTAATTTTTTGGATTTCATAAGCTTAATGTTAACAAACATAGTTAACAATTGGGAATCAAGAAGCAATAATTTGAAATTACAAACTTTATTTTCTTTCTGTTTTAGTATTATTCTAAATACAATAGCTATTCAAAGGATTTTCACTAGTAGCACTGCCGAGAGCTTTAATATTTATTTTCATCTCATTCAATTAAGAAATGTAATAAATTACTTGCTAAATTTAAATTTTTTGTCAATCATTTTATTTTCATTTATGATGACTTGTATCTGTTTTTATTTTTTGATTGATACTATAAAGTTCCTGAAGATGATTTTTAATGAATACTTGATTTTGATAGTAGTGTCAATATTGATGTCAATAATTTGTTGGAATTTAATTGATATGGATAACGGTTTGTATCATCTTAATGTTGTCCTTTTCCCAATAGTAGCTATTAATACAAGTTCTCCGTATGTACCGATTGTTTCTGAAGGTTTCATATCATTATATGGTGGATACTTCCTTTGGATTGGAATATTAATCAGATTATTTGGAAACACCCTATTTTCGGTTAAAATTGTTTTAACTATTCTAACTATTCTACAAATCATTCTCTATTTTGTGATAATTAAAATTCTAATAGAAAAACGTTTAATTAGAATTATGGTGTTTGTTAGTGGTGTATTTTGGAGTTGTTATTACGGAAAAATTTTTCTGGGAGATATTTATTTTCAATATTTTCCCTTAAGAACATTACTTCCTTCAATTTTTATTGTCTCTTCTTTTTCTCTATATAGCAATAGATTTTTCCAAAATATTGTTGTCTCCAATTCGTTTTTTAAGATAAATTTATATGACATTTTATTGGATTTTATTGTTTCAATAGCTATTCTAAATAATCTTGATTCAAGTGCTTCTGTTCTAGTAATGTATTTGTTTTTATATAATTGGGATTTTTTGAAGTTAGGAAATTATAAAATTCAGTCAATAGTCAAGCAGTTAAGTGGATTAATTATTAATTTAACAGTAGTTGTAGTTTCATTTTTCTTGTTTTTTAAATTATTTTCAGGAGAGATGCCTGACCTTACTGTTTTTACAGAAGTAATTACTAAATCTCAAATCTTTGGACTTCCTTTTACAGATAATTTGTGGATGCTTTTTATTGTTTTTTATTCATTCACTTTAATACAAGCTTTTACTTCTACGCGAAAAGAGGATACTAATGCTAGATTTAGATTTAGTGTTGCCATTTATGGCTTAACATGTATTTTCTATTTTGTAAATCGTAGCCATCCTTTTAATTTACTCTGGGTATCACTTCCATTTTTTTTATGTTGCGGGTTTTACATTGAACAGTCATTCAACTCTTTTATTTCTCCAGAAAAAATAGCTAATTATGATTTAGAAATAAATAAATTTGGATTCGTAAATATAAATATTATTAGAGTATTGCTTTCAAACTGGCATGATTTATTGAAGCTTTCGTTTGACGGAGTTTTCATCATGCCGTTCATCATGATATCTTTAATTGCATTTCTACAATTTGTTCCTTTAACAATTTACTTTGCTAGATCTCCTAAAAATTATTCTGAAATAGCAAATATAGAAGCTTTATCGAAGAAAGTAGCTATTCTAGAGACGAAGTTAAACCGTCCATCAATCCTTATCTCAGATTCATCTGAGTCATATTATTATCTATTCAACAATAGAAAGATACTATATTATCCTGAATACGCAAGCATTTTTGGTGAATCTTTTAAACCTCGGTTTATCAATGCAATCAATACTTTTAATCCAATTGTCACAGTATGTAAATTGAGAATCAACCAAATTAATCCAGATAATTCTCGTGATTTTTATATTCAGGCTCTATATGAAAGTAAATATCAATTTCAGGAGTCTGAATTTGGCTGCGATATATTTACAAAAATTTAGGCTATTGTTGATGCGGTGAAGTCAAGTTATGTAACAAAAGAGTAATTATTAAGTATGAAAAATATTTTAATAGAAGACTTAGATAGTATCCTCGATCGCACTAGATTGTTTTGGGATGAACTGCGTGGAAGCAATATATTTATAACTGGTGGTACGGGCTTTATCGGTTGTTGGCTGCTAGAAAGTTTTATTTGGGCTAACGACATCTTAAATTTGCAAGTTAAAGCAACGGTTCTCACACGCGGTGGAGAGGCTTTTTATAAAAAATCTCCACATTTGGCATCTCACCCATCAATTTCTTGGCATTTGGGAGATGTGCGCTCCTTTGAATTTCCTATGGGAAATTTTTCGCATATTATTCATGCTGCGACTGAGGTGAATAATTTTTCGCGAAAAACCGATTTTCGGGATCTTTTAGATGTCATCGTCGAAGGCACAAGGCATACCTTGGATTTTGCTGTAGCTTGCCAAGCTCAAAAATTTCTGTTCACAAGTTCAGGCGCTGTATATGGCAAACAGCCGAACGAGACAACTCATATTCATGAATCTTACCTTGGCGCTCCTGACACTTTAGACTTGCGTTCCATCTATGGGGAGAGTAAACGTATTGCTGAGCTACTTTGCACTATTTATGCAAGTCAATACGGTTTGGAGACAAAGATAGCAAGGTGCTTTTCGCTAGTAGGTCCTTATTTACCTTTGGATAGTCATCTTGCTACCAGTAGCTTTTTTCGCGATCGTTTACAAAATCAAACCATTCAAATTCAGGGCGATGGTACAAATCTCAGATCATATCTATATGCAAGTGATGTAACCGCTTGGCTATGGACAATCTTATTTAAAGGTTCATCTTGCTACGCCTATAATGTTGGGTCTGAAGAAGCGATATCAATCGCAGGTTTAGCAAAAAAGATCGCGCAACTAGATTTACCCAATCTCGATGTTGCAATCGCAAAAATTGCAGATCCCCATCAATCGATAGAACGCTATGTCCCATCTACACAAAGGGCAAAAGATATGTTAGGCTTGCATGAAACCGTTAGCCTAGAAGATGCGCTGCAAAGAACTTTAACTTGGTATGCGTCTACACGTGTAAACTATGCAAAAATTTGAAGCTAAAAAACTACGGCAGAATGTTCTTAAGATGGCATATGCTGGCTCGACAGTGCATATCGGTTGTGCTTTTTCCATAGTCGAAATTCTTGCAGTATTATACCGTTCTCACCTCAATCTTGTTAATGGCAATCCCGACAATCCATTTCGAGATTATCTAGTTTTGAGTAAAGGACATGGTGTAATGGCTCAATATGCATGTATGCATGAGCTAGGCTGGTTAACCGATGAAGATATCCAAAATTACTTTCATGATGGCACTGTCTTAAAAGGATTGTCAGATACCCATGTTAAAGGACTCGAAGTTAGTTCTGGTTCTCTGGGGCATGGCTTATCTGTAGGTGTGGGTTTAGCTCTAGCCGCCAAGCGCAAGCAAACCAATCAACGCTGTTTTGCAATCGTCGGTGATGGTGAAATTAACGAAGGTGCGATATGGGAAGCTTTACTTTTTGCCACCCATTTTGAGCTTGCAAATCTACTAGTTATAGTTGATGAAAATGGCTATCAAGCAATGGGAACGACTGAAGAAGTGATGCGGCTTGGTAATATAGCTGACAAGTTTCGAGCCTTTGGCTTTGAAACGAGAGAAATAGATGGACATGATGAACTAGCACTAGATCAGACAATTCATGAATTAATGAAGTTAAATTCAAAAGCTCCCAGAGCGATTGTTGCTCATACGGTCAAGGGTAAAGGCATATCATTTATGGAAAATGATAATCGCTGGCACTATACCCGTCTTACCGATGAGGCATATAAATCTGCGATCGACGAACTTAAGTCTCAGGAATTTGTATCAATATCATGAGAAATGCTTTTTCGAGTGCTTTAGTTGCCGCCGCCAAATCTGATCCGCGCATACTTTTACTGACTGGTGATCACGGCTATGCACTGTTTGATGAATTCCGGAAAGTCTGTCCTGATCAATACATAAATGCTGGTGTTGCCGAGCAGAATATGGTGGGCGTAGCCGCTGGTTTAGCAAAGGCTGGTTTTAAACCTTTTGTCTATGGTCTAAGTGCGTTTGTGCCAATTCGCGTTTTAGAACAAATTAAGCTAGATATCTGTTATGAGCAGTTGCCCGTAGTATTTATTGGTGATGGGGCAGGTGTCGTTTATAGTAGCTTAGGTTCTAGCCATCAAAGCACAGAAGACATTGCGGCATTACGTGCAATTCCACATATAACGATCCTGTCACCTGCCGATCGCTACGAAATGGCACAATGCATGAATCTAGCTTTGCAATCCGCTCAACCCGTCTATCTACGCATGGGCAAGGCTGACTTGCCAAGTATTCATTCTTCGATGCCTGATGTCCATTTAGGAGAGTTATGCCGTATAAAACATGGAACTAACACTATGTGTTTTATTGCTACTGGATCTATGGTATCAACTGCAATAACTGTTAGTGAAAAATTTGATGATGTTGCAGTTTGGAGTTCACCTTGTATTAAGCCGTTAAATGTGGATCAAGTGAATAAGATTGCTCAATCTCATTCACTTATAGTAACTTTAGAAGAGCATTCAATATACGGAGGGCTAGGATCTGCGATCGCAGAAATAACATCAGAGTATTTTCCGACTAGAGTTTGCAGAATAGGTATTCAAGATAAGTTTTCCAAATTTTGTGGAAGTTATCAGTATTTAATGCAAGAACATCACTTAGATACGGAATCAGTCGTTACGCAAATAAACAAATTTTGTATAAGAAGTAGTAATGAATAAATCACTTTTTATTAAAACAAAAAACAGTAAGTTTGTTAAATTTCTTTTTGTTGGAGTAATCAATACTCTATTCGGTTATACCATTTTCACTCTGTTGATTTTTTTTAAACTAGACTATCATTTTGCATTACTTACTGCTACAATCTGTGGAGTACTGTTCAATTTTAAAACTATAGGATCTCTGGTTTTTGAAACCAAGAATAATAGATTGATAGTACGTTTTTTCGCAGTTTATTTGTCAACTTACTTACTAAATATTGGATCTTTACAAATCACTAACTCACTAGGAATTAATGTGCTAGTCGCACAGGCTATTTTATTATTACCTCTAGCGATTATCTCTTATTTCTTAAATAGAAAATTTGTCTTTAACGGTAAGAGAAATTGAAAACAATCAGTATAGTTACACCTTGTTATAACGAAGAAGATAATGTTCAAGATGTTTATTTTCAAGTCAAACAAATTTTCGATGATCTAGAAAAATATAACTATGAACATCTTTTTATAGATAATGCTTCTAAGGATAAAACAGTTAAAATCCTCAAAGAAATTGCTAAAGAAGACCAAAGAGTAAAGATTATCATCAACTGTAGAAATTTTGGACCTAGTCGGTCGATGTATTATGCGCTTCTTCAAACTTGTGGTGATTCAGTGGTTCTACTCCCAGCAGATTTACAAGAGCCACCTGAATTGATTCCTGAATTTATACAAAAATGGGAGGATGGTTATACAGTCATTAAGGGGATTAAAACTTCAAGCAAGGAAAGTTTTTTGATGTATTCTTTAAGAAGTGCTTACTATTTTCTAATACGCAGAATCTCTGATATTGAACTTACTAGCCATTTTATAGGCTTTGGTCTATATGACAAAAAAGTTATAGAAGCACTTAGAGAAATTAATGATCCTTATCCTTACTTTCGTGGACTGATAGAAGAACTTGGCTTTTATAGCATCAAAGTCGAATACGAACAAAAGCAGAGAAAGAAAGGAAAAAGTAGTTATAACTTTTTTCGCTATTTTGATGAAGCCATGCTCGGCATTACCAGTCATTCCCGTATACCACTGCGACTTGCGACGATTGTAGGATTTATCATGTCTTTTCTAAGCTTGATAATTGCCTTTGGCTATCTAATTGCCAAACTTATTTTTTGGCAGTCATTTCCACTAGGTACTGCCCCTATAACTGTTGGTTTATTTTTACTGGCTTCTATCCAACTCTTCTTTATCGGCATTATTGGTGAATACATCGGATTAATGCATTTGAGAATGCTTAAACGACCATTGGTTGTCGAGAGACAACGTATCAACTTTTAAAACACAGATCTTTTCAAGTCATCCAATGAGTGATTCAGATCGATCATACACATTTCTTAATATTTCACATGAAAATACCACTAACAATTAAGGCTAATCCGATCACAAGGCACAGCCTATTTCTTTTCATTTTAATTTTTTGTGTTTTTGTTTTTCTTGTAATCAAAGACTTTTCCCGTTCCTTGTCAGGAACTGGTGATGTAGAATACTATGAGTATGTTGGATTTTACTTCTATAAAAATCTAAGCTTATTACCGTTCCCTCACCTTGACTTGATAAACAATCAGGCTTTCTATCCTTACGGCACGAATGGAGTTTTTCAGCCTTGGTCAATTGAAAGAGACATTTTCTATTCTATCTGCTACTCATTATTTGGTGTCGGTGCGTGGTTGCAGATATACTATATGTTGAGCGTTTTGATAACAGGTCTCGGAAGTTTTTTTTTGCTATTCAAAGATTATGGTCTTGCACGTGCTTCCAGTGCTGGGTTAGTAATTACTACATTCAGCTTCTATGCAATTTCTAAATATCCAGATCACTTTAGCATTGCAGTTTTTCATTGGACTGCTTTGAGTTTAATTTCCGACTTCATTATAACCAAAAGAATAACGTTAAAGCAAAATATATCTTTAAGACTAATTTTATGGAGAGCATGTTTACTGGTTCTGTCTTTGGGGCAGGAGTTGGGATATATTGCTGGTTGTTCATTAGCCTCATTTACGATTTCATCGGGTTGCGTCGCATTTTTGATTTATTATAGATACTTTACAGATGGGGACATAAATTTAACAATTTTAATCAAAAGTATTTCTAAAAACTATAAGATCGAACTTATTACTTACACTCGCACGTGCTTACTTTTAGTTGCGTTACTACTGGTTGTAACTTTTATCAATCTACCTCTAGTTCTTCAAATTTCAAAAGAAGCGTCAAAATTTGATTTTACTGGAGTACCTACTGGGGCTTGGTGGGCTAACCCTCTAAGAATACTAATGCCTATTTTGCCGTTTTTTTATCCAGGGAAAATTGATTCGATTGAGCAACTATTCCATGACTCACCAGAGGGATTTGGGGCTGGGAGCCCTGGCTGGTTTTTACTTTCCATTTCATCTATAGGTTTATGGCAAAGCCGCAAACAGATAATTATTTTTATCCCTCTGCTAGTTCTTTTGCTTTTTTGTGTCTTTTATCATCCGATCTACTTACCTGTTTTAAAAATATTTCCTTGGTTTTCATTTGCTCGTGTTCAACCTCGTTTTACTGTTATTTACCCAGTTATACTTTGTGTTTTTGCATTAAACATAAATCTAGATAATCTGCGCGTCTATATTAGGAAATCAATACTAGTAATCTTAGTAGTTTTGGCTTGTACTGAGTTTTACACTTTTTATTCATTAAAATCAAATAGCCAGACTCACGCCCCCTTACAGCCAGATTTTTTTCAATATATGGAGTACGTTAGAGATCAGCCAGGTGAAGCAGTTCTGGATTGGCCGTTTTGTGTAGTGGGAGGTAATGGAGTAGGTGGTGATAGTCTCTGCCCGTATTATGCCAAGAATGGTTCGATTTTCGCCTTGAGAAGATTTCACAATAAAAAAGTAATGGGGCAATATTTTGGTAGGTTGCACCCTTCCCAATTAGTTCCATATCTTGAAGCTGGATGGGACAAGCTTTTTACTCCTGATAATCAAAATATTTTTCAATCAAGCCGCCAAACACGCTGTTTTAATCCAGAAGAATGGAAATTCTTTTCAGATTTCTATAAACTAAATGACTTTGCAGGTATTAATCTTTATGTAGATCTTTTGCCTAAAGATTGTGCGGAAGATTTCTATACACATTTTGAGAAACCTGTGATAGAAACGAAAGTAGCAGGTGCTGGCACTGTTAAATTCATTCCTAAACCTTCTAATCTAAGAAGTCAAGTAGACTTAGAGTTAGGTCGAAATCTTAAATTTGAACCACTCTTGGATTTTTCTAAAAAAATTGACTTACTCGAACTTAATCAAGTCTATGGCTTAACCATAAAAAATTTAAGTCCAATTGAAAAAAATGATGGAGATGCGTGGCGATGGGCTTTAAGCCCAGAAACTTCATTCAGGTTTAATTTGCCAAGTGATAAGCTACTTTCCCTGAGTTTCAGCTTTGCTAACTTTATTCAAAACCAAGATGTTTTGATAGAAGTTAATGGAAAAGCGTTGGAAAATTTTTCAAACATTGACAAAGGTACTATTGTGAAACGTCAGCTTAGTTTTAAAGGTGTTTCAGGTTGGAACACTGTGGTTTTTAGATACAAATATTGGAATCATCAAAAAGTTGGCTTTGCACCAGCCGATCCACGTGAATTAACTGTCAATTTCACACAACTTCAGATTGATAATAATCGCTAGTCTTGTCAATTTGAAGTTGCATTTAACATCAAGACAAATAAAAATATATTTTTGTTTGTCTTGATGTTAAAAAGTATATAAATATCATGATTATTAGCTAGTAGACAGTAAAAGCTCTATTTTAGTCAGAATAGAATGAAATGGCTGACAGAACTCCAGTCATGCACACTAATAAACCCATTTGGTGATTTTTTGCGAGGAATATACAGCTTTCAGGCGAGTTAGTTCAAGTATTTAATATAACAGAGCTATAGAGGGCTTAATATTCTGAAACAGATGAAGGATAGAACCCTGAAATACCTGTATCATAATAAACGAGATAACAGATGGACTCTCTAGAATCCATCTGTTATCTCATTGAGCGAACCATATAGCTTTTAAGGAATCGGTAATTTAGCAATTAAAGGATTTAGTAAGATTGTGGGGTTTTACATAGCAAAACAGATGAAACCTCAAGACACAAAGGAATCCTAATGCATACACGAGATACCAAAATAGGTTCTATAAATACCTATGTTCGTAAGTAAGATCATATTATTGAACAAATAATTTCTATGACAAAAAAAGCTCTAATCACTGGACTCACTGGACTCACTGGACAAGATGGCTCTTACCTTGCTGAATTATTAATAGAGAAAGAGTATCACGTATATGGTTTAGTGCGTCGCTCGAGTACAAGTAACCTTGTTCGAGTAAATCACTTTGCTGACGATATCCATATTATTTCTGGTGATTTGTTAGATCAGTCATCGCTCATGGATGCGATCGCCCAAGCAGAACCCGATGAAATCTATAACCTTGCCTCTCAGAGCTATGTCCCACTTTCTTGGACACAGCCATCTTTGACCGCAGAATATACAGCGATCGGTGTGTCTCGCATCTTAGAGTCAATTCGCCGCATCAAGCCTGATGCCAAGTTTTATCAAGCATCTAGCAGCGAGGTTTTTGGCCAACCATCCGAATCGCCCCAAACCGAAGAAACTGCATTTCGTCCACGCAACCCCTATGGGACTGCTAAAGCCTATGCTCATTGGTTAACCAGCAATTATCGTCAATACTATAATCTCTATGCTTGTTGCGGTATCACCTATACCCATGAGTCTCCCCGTCGGGGGGCTGAGTTTGTTTTTCGGAAGATCACTCGTGGTGCAGCCATGATTAAGCTCGGATTGGTTAAAGAGTTGAAATTAGGGAATTTAGATGCTCACCGTGATTGGTGCTATGCCAAAGATGCCGTTGAAGCAATGTGGCTAATCATGCAGCAAGCAGACGCAGATGATTATATTATTGGTAGTGGGGAAACACATTCGGTTAGAGAATTGGTGGATCATGCCTTCAAGTATGTAGGACTTAACTACCAAGATTATATATCAGTAGATAGTGCTTTCTATCGACCTGATGAGGATGTACAGCTAGTAGGCAGTATTGACAAGATTAAAAATAAGGTCGGTTGGACTCCAAAATACACGTTTGAAAATTTAGTGGAAGTTATGGTTGAGCATGATCTTAGGGATTTGACTGATAATGAGTTGTAATTTTACTAATGCTTAAAGTTACGGTTGATGTTACCCCCATTGATGCTAAACCTAGTGGTGTAGGTTTGTACGTTTTTAATCTTATTGAAGCCTTATCTCGATTAGAAAGCTCAGAATCATTTGAATTAGGTTTAGCTTATCAGCCAGGATTAAAAAACTGGCTAAAAGGAAATCTTGATTTTCCAAATAATCTCAAACATTATCAGAATCTTTATCAAATACCAGTATCTGTTCGAGTTACTAACTTATTCATAGATTATTTACCTAGATTGTTTCCTAGCTATATTGAATCTATCTTAGGCGATACTAATATATTTCACGGCACTAATTACACAGTATACCCCTATCAAAATATTAAAAAGATTATTAGTATCTATGACTTGAGCTTTATTAAGTATCCAGAATATGTCGATTCTGTTGTACAGCAATATGCAAAGAGACTGACTAAATGTTTGAAATGGACAAATGCAGTAATTACGATTTCAGAAAGCTCAAAGCAAGACATTGTTAATTATTTAAACTTTCCTGCTGAGAAGATTTTTGTTACACCATTGGCTAGTCGCTATAACGCTGAATTCTTAGATAGCCTAAATTTGGGCCAGAAAAATCAAAATTGCAACTTTGATTTTTCTAAACCTTATTTATTGTTTGTAAGTACGATCGAGCCAAGAAAGAATATACAATCAATTATTAAAGCTTTTAATTGGCTAAAACAAAATCACAAAATTGATCATCAATTAGTATTGATTGGTAGAAAGGGCTGGAAGTATGCAGCAATTTTTGAAGCAATACAAAGATCACCTTGGAAAAACGAGATTCACCACCTTGACTATTTATCAGATGAATTAGTTGCGCTCTTTTACTCAAAAGCTGATGTTTTTGTGTATCCATCACATTATGAAGGTTTTGGATTGCCTGTGCTTGAGGCAATGACTTTAGGTGCGCCTGTAATTACTTCTAACACTTCATCAATACCGGAAGTTGCAGGAGATGCTGCAATGTTGATTGATCCTAATGATTTTATGCAAATTGCTGAAGCCATACTAAAGGTAATTAGCGATCGCAAATTGCGGCAAGACTTAATTAATAAAGGCAAAACTAGAGCTAGCTTATTTTCTTGGGAGAATACAGCAAAGAAAACATTAGAAGCCTATAGAAGTGTTGTTTAAATAATAAAGATGTCAAATCCAGTTGCCAAAAATCTATAAAATCTTAAATTCAAAACTTTTATTTTCTCCGATTCCAGAAGCGCCTCTTTATAACAATAATCATCTTGTTGTCACAGCATTTGACTTGATACCCTTGCGCTTTCCTAAACAATTTTTGCCACTTTCAACATCTCGTGAGTAACATACACCTGAAGTTTTTAAACAAACTAATCCTACTAAATTCTTATCTCCTGACCTTACCTGCAAACCCTGCCGCCTTAAACTGCTTCAACTGCAACGGCTCCGGCTGGCCTTCTGGCACAATAATGCGAATCGCAAAATGACC
>JANXNM010000360.1 GCA_025354065.1 Synechococcales cyanobacterium 340R_concoct_173_sub
GCCTGCGATCGCACCCGCATCACGGTCTTCGGCTTCAATGTCCCTCGCAAATTCTGATTAATCCGATCGCCAAATCCTGAATAAAACTCATCATCCACTTGCCCTGCTCCCGTCGGCGGAGAAGTCCCGCGTCTACGACCAAGCCGATCGCCGCCCTCTTGATTGCCATTTTTGGAATACCCCGGATTCGTCACCCGCTGATTATCAAACGTCTTGGGTGTATCAATGGGCGCACTCATGGGCAAACTGCGCAATTGGTATCCCGGCAACCTCGGCATCAATGCAAATACCGTCAACCCGATCGCCAAGGTAATGGCAAACAATCCTAATAATTTTCCCCCACTTTGCTTTAATTCTTTGGGATTCGCAAACACCTTTTTTAAGTTCAAATCCGATCGCAATCCCAAACGCGATCGATAATCCAACATCAACACCGGAAGTGCGATCGCTAAGAAGATCAATAACATCCCACCAAACGCCATCGTCTGACTGAGCGTACTCGCCACGCCCAACAAAATCAACCCAATCATCATCGAATAGCCTAAGTCTTTACGGCGCGGCAGATCAAAACTATGGAGAACCTGAATTTGCACCATCAATTCAACTAAAACCAATCGCAAATCATTGGTCTCACGGCGGGCCAGGGAATGAATGAAAAAGAAAATCAACGCCGCAATCATCCCGATCGCCAGCAAAAACTTAGTCCCGATCGCCCGACTATGCCGCTGCCGCCAGCTCCACATCGCACCCATCACACTCAACGGAATCGCCCACACCCACAACGACGTTTCCGCTGCAATATCCGTCGCCACAATCCCAACAATCACCAACGACTGCGCCAAAGCCCGTAACCATATCGACTCCTCTGGCGGTTCGAGCACACTGACCGATCGGGAGTTAATACGCCGCTGAAAGGCTGTGAATGGAGATAAAAATCGAAGCGACATAAGCACCAATCCGATCGAACAGTCTTCTATTATTGCTTACTCAACCCCATATAAAATCAATCTACGCCATCAATCTAAGATCTCAATCTACGACATCAAGACGATCGCAAACACAATAGAATCGTCAGAATCGTCCGATCCCAACTGAACTTTAAGTTGCAACGGCTGCATCGGTCGTAAATCAGCAAGTTCGACACTCAAAATACCTGCTTCAGGCCGCTGAGCCATCGACAAACTAGGACCATTCGCCAGCGACAAACTACCCCCACAAGGCAATTGACCTTGAATATGTAACACCTCATCCTCGCCGTTAGTCCGATAGTCAAGCTGCAACGTCAATGTGCCAATTTCTGTGATCCACTGATGGCTCGAACTCACCCCAGCCTTCAATGTCAACGTCAACGCCGCAATCATCTCACGGGCCGCTAAAAGTGAGAGCACCATTTGCTGAGTCGGGCTAGCTGCTTCATAGGTAGTCGGTACGTGTAGTTCACCCAACCGAGATTGAAGACTAGCATAGCCATTACGGGCGGGAGACATCATCACAATGCCCGCCAATTCATTCAGTTGCAGGAAGTTTTCAGGAAAAAACGATTCCGCCACCTTGACCACTTTCACGCCTTCACGTAACGAGGTCTGCACTATTGATTCACAGGCCGACAAAAGACTAGCTAACATCGTTTCTGGTAGGGCCACAGGAATAGCCAATCGACGGAGTTGGGCCAGCCACAGCGAACCCGATTTATTCAAGCCGGATGCACCATTATCCGCCATACCCGGACTGTCAACCCGATCGGACTGATACTCTAGAACTTCATCTTCCCAAGGAAAAAGGGGGGGATTCTGTTCAATTTCTAGGGAAAGGCGACTTTTTAACAACGCTTCAAAACGCTCTTGCACAG
>JANXNM010000365.1 GCA_025354065.1 Synechococcales cyanobacterium 340R_concoct_173_sub
CCACTCAGGGCGGTGCGGTTGATTTGATAGGGCACTCAGTAGCAGCTGGAGACACAATTGAGCTTTGCCCTCACTGGAATCGTTCACTCGGTGAATGCCGCCCGGTGATTGGTAATAGGCATTGATTCCGCCAATCCATTGCTTACCGGATAGGTCCGATCGGCTCCCTTCAAAGTATTCAACGTAACCAGAGTTATTGTGGGTAGCGCGTTCATTCAAATAGAGAACGTAGGATTCAGTGATTGATTCCCCGAGAGCGCTAAAGAGCTTTACAGCCCCGTTGCCAACATCAAGCCCGATCGGGATGAATTGAGTTGCTGCGGCGATCGGCATTGTTTGAGCGGTCAATGTAGTGGTCATTTTGATTTGGTCCTATTAGTGGAGTGAATTGTTTGAATGGGGCGGTGAAGCCCCGGCATGGTCTAAGCGGCGATCGGTTGCTGTTGTGCCGTCGAGTAAGGCAACTCCCAAGGGTTAAGGCGGTGAGATTCTGCTGTAGCTTCATCGATCGCCTTCTTCAATTCGTCTGGAGTTGCGGCGGTGATTCCCCGGCATGTGGTGAGGTCGTTTACTGGGAATGCGTAAAACTGTTTATTGAGGCGGTTGCGATGGCATTCGTAGGATTTGTAAATCATTGGGTTCACCGGGTAGGGTTGCTTGCGCTTCGATGTGAATTACTGTAGCGCACTAGACATACAGTAGCAATACGATAAGCATTCGTAAATCTTATGAAAAGCTTACGTAGTAATAAGTTTGGCGTATGATTGATAGACGTACAGCAAGTGAGAAATAGATGTACAATAGGTGAATTGTTGTTTACATTTGAGAGGCCCAAAGATGCTTGCCACCGTGTCACGCAAAAAACCAGGCGCTACCCGCCGCACTTTCAACATCTCCGACGATCTCTATATGAAGCTTCAAAGAGTTGCCTATATAGAGCGGATGAACGCGACACAGCAGCTAGAGCGATCGCTGGATGCCTTCTTTAAGGAATACGAGCGTCTAAACGGTCTAAAGATTGATGAAATTCAAGTTCCTGAAAACTAAGGGGCGATCGAATGACGTTCACTAAAGCCAGATTTACAAGTTTTGAAGCGTACCTGACAGCGGATCCGTCCGACTTGCCAGAGGGTCGGTGTGAGTATTCGGATGGAGAATTGATTCCGGTTATGTCTGAATCGTT
>JANXNM010000370.1 GCA_025354065.1 Synechococcales cyanobacterium 340R_concoct_173_sub
TAGATCTGATTCGTCGAAATGTCTTTGATGAAAAAGCATTCCAGTTTGCACCAGAACTATTGAATAAACTTGCGCCCTCGCGCTGGAGTCATTGGGGAGTTATGCCCGCGATGTCGAAGCTCGATTATCCCATACTCGATCGGGTGCTCTTTTTGCAAACCATTACCATGGTTCAACTGACCGATTACGATCGTCTTTCTAGAATGCGTGAAGGTGAATTAAAAAATCCATCTCAAACCCTAACCATTCCTGAATTGATGGATACTATGCAGTCGAGTATTTGGAGTGAAGTGATTACGCCACAAGATGGGTTTAAAATTTCACCGATGCGACGAGGACTACAACGTCAGCATATGAATTTGCTAATTGCGATCGCGTTGCGACAATATAATGCGCCAGATGATGCCCAGACCGTGGTGCGTTATGAAATGCGGCAACTGCGAGACGTGTTGACTCGGGCCATGAAAAAGGCTGATTCAAAGGATTTGTATACCGTGGCGCATTTGGAAGAGACTCGCGATCGGTTGATTAAAGCGATCGATGCCCCGTTGTCTAGTCAGTAGATTATTAGTAGATTGGCTATAATCTCGATCCCCCTAAATCCCCCTTAAAAAGGGGGACTATGAAATTAAGAAAGGGTTCTATTAGGCCAATACTAAGCGCATGAATCAAAACCTCCTCTAGTAATTTAGAGGCTGCTTCCTTTAGGGATTACGATCGTCCTAGTTTACGACAGTTCCGCTCCCCTCCCACTGCATTAACCGACTGAGCATTGAGGCTGGACGCTCTTGATAACCCCAAGCAAAACCATGACGAAACGCAGCTTCTTGGCAAGCTTGGAGTTCTTCAAACCCAATAATATCGAGCGTCAAAAGATTCTCATATTCCTGAGTCAATCGAACATTATGCAATCCAGCATTATCTGTACAAATTGCAATATCAACACCCGCATCAAAGCAACGATCGAACACCACCTTTAATTCAGAAATATCTTTCAATGTTCCTGTTTTTGG
>JANXNM010000395.1 GCA_025354065.1 Synechococcales cyanobacterium 340R_concoct_173_sub
TGAAGGGATTGAAAGTGGAACGATCGTGTTGAATGATAGTCGATTCCTAGGTTGTTATGGATTAGGTTCGTTTACGGAATAAGTCTGAAGCCGTAGCGACTTGAGTTTCTGGGCTTATTCCAAACTGAGGTCAGAAAAAGTTCATTTAGATTTAATTAGTGGAATTTCAATCCTAAATTCAGTCCCCTTACCTAACTCTGAAAAACATTGCAAAGTTCCTCGATGCTTCTCGACAATAATTTGATAGCTAATCGCTAAGCCTAAGCCGATACCTTGACCGATGGGCTTGGTGGTGAAAAACGGATCGAATAATCGCTTCTGGACATCTGAAGTGATACCCACACCATTATCGGCGATCGCAATGACTACCCGATCGCCGACTAACTCTGTCTTAATCCGAATCGTCGGATTTATAGCAGTTTTTGGCAAAGCATCAATTGCGTTGCTCAAAATATTCATAAATACCTGATTAAGTTGTCCCGCAAAGCATTCCACTACAGGCAATTCACCATATTCTTTAATAATCTCTACGTTGAGATCACCTGTTTTTCCTTTCAATTTGTATTGCAAAATCAAAATGGTGTTCTCTAAACCCTCATGAATATCCACAGGTTTGTGTTCAGCTTCATCTAGACGCGAAAAATTGCGTAAGGAATCCACAATTTTAGTGATTCTATCTGTTCCTACTTGCATTGATTTCAAGAGTTTAGGCAAATCTGTTAAAATAAACTCTAGATCAATTTCTTGAGACTTTCGATCAATCTCTAGATGAGATTGTGAATGATGATGTCGATATAAATTTAAGAGATCAATGATATTAGTGATGTATTCCAAAGCATGGTTAACATTGCCATGAATGAAACTAACTGGATTATTGATTTCATGGGCAATGCCAGCCACTAGCTGCCCCAAACTTGACATCTTCTCAGTTTGAATCAATTTCGCTTGGGTTTGCTGTAACTTCCGCAAAGTATTTTTGAGATTTAAAGTTTTTTCCTTAAGGCTTGCCTCCGATTTATGCAGGGCTGATTCTGCCAATTTACGATTGGTAATATCACTGTGAGAACCTGCCATTTGGTAGGGAGTACCATGGACATCGCGCAACAATATTCCCCGTGACAAAATCCAGAGATAGGAACCATCTTTATGGCGAAGACGATACTCCTTAGTATATTCAGAAATATTTCCCTGCAAATAATTATAGATATTTACTTTTACTTGGTCTAGGTCATCGGGATGAACGCGCTGTTCCCATTCCTGACAATGGTTGGTAATTTCATGCTCTGCATAGCCCAGCATTTGCTTCCAACGAGTCGAGAAGAACATCTCATTGGTTTCAATGTTCCAATCCCATAGACCATCGTCAGATCCTTTAATTGCCAAGTCGAAATTAATATGATTTTTCCCAGCATAGGCTCCTAAATTTAGTTCTTTTTGGCATTCATGGACTGGACCATAATTGAGTGGAACTGTCCAACCCTGTGAAAGAGCCGCCAGAGCCGCATTAGGATCAAGTAGTGATATTTGTAGTAAAGCGATCGCTACTTGTTCTACCAGATTTTGTTCAACTTGACGGCTAGCCGCAAAAGCCCATTCTGGATAGAGCCTTGTACTCAGAGCAAAGGGAAACTCTCTGACATATTGAGTTTGTTGATTGATAATCTCAAACTCCTCTAAGTTGATTTTACCTTCGGCGGCCATCCGTTCTAGGACATCCGTCCGAATTGTGGCCGCATCAACTAATCCATCTCTCACGGCATAAACCACAGCGTCATGGGTTCCCATAAACTGAAGCGAGAGAAAGTCACGATAGGGATTAATTCCTGCGGCTTTAATTTCACGCCAAGCAGCCTGCCATGCCCCTAAGGAATGTTCATTTGTTCCTGCAAATTTTTTGCCGACGAGATCCTGTAAGTTTTGAATGTTGTGACGATCGCTTCTCCGCAAAATCACTCCACCAAATAGCGTATAGGCTTTATCCATCCTCAAATTTTTTAGGGTAGCTAGTCGATTGAATTGATAGAGTGTCTCCAGCTCGACATACACACTAGAGTCAGTCACTATAAAATCAAGCTTGTTTATAGCAGCTTCAATATAAATTTGTTCAAAGCTCAAAGGCGTAACTTTAAAAGTATATTCAGGGAATTGATTATTTAAATACTGAGCAGTTGGCTCCCACATTTGTAGCGCCTGACTTATCCCCCGATAGGCTAAAACTCCAATTTGTAAAACTTTTGTTTTCAATGATGTTTGGACTTGCTTCTGGGTTAGGAATTGACTCATTATTGACTGCGGTATTTGGAGGGGAGGTTCTTTATTGTATTATAAGATAATGGCTTTCTATTGAATAAAAATCAAAGTGTTTTATTAGGGTATTTTATGAACATTATAAGAATCCCTAGAAATTGTTACTAGGTGAGTTGCTGAATTTGCGACAACTGCTGTGGGGCGGAACAAAAATGGTGGTACATCTAAACCTAAATTCG
Source organism: Synechococcales cyanobacterium 340R_concoct_173_sub (assembly GCA_025354065.1). The sequence continues at coordinate 2,487 of JANXNM010000395.1, forward strand.
ATCGCCTTTGCGAGAGTGGACTAGTCAACAAAATATCAACGCCTAAAGTGTATGGAGATTGGGAATTGCTTTGGCATGAAGTATTTAACGTCAGTTCGTGATAAGGAACTAGACAGGAATGGGTAGTTAACAAAATCAATCCAATCGCGACAAAATACAGTACTACGGCAACAGTTATATAAATGACATAGTAGAATATGAAAAAATTCATTAAATCTTGATCATCTTCATTCACCAACTCATTTTGATCTCGGACATATACCCACATTGCGATCGGAATTAGTTCTCCTGCCACGGGAATGATAGAGGTTGCGTATTGAGATAAATGCATAACCATTGCATAAATACTGGGGGTCATTCTCAAAAGATCGTTTGTATTTGGGTGATCGGATGAGGCTAAGGCATTGGATTTATTGAGGAGACGATCTTTAGTGGCACTATATTCTGTATCTGAAAGTGCGTCTTCGTCGTGAAGTGCTTTAAGTTTATCGAGTTCTTCAGGTAGTATGATTCAATCTTCAATTAAAATAATTTGAATGCGAAGGGATAACGATAATGTTGACTTTCACTGAGGGCGATCGCAACAGATTGTCCAATGCCAGAGTCTCCGCCAGAGATGAGTGCTACCTTTTCCTTTAATTTATTGGCTGATGTGTACTTGGAGAGATCTGAATCTGATTGTGGGTCCATATCCCGTTGACTTGCCGGGTACTCCAGTTGAAAAGGTTTCATCTTTTCGGGAGTGGGCCTAAATTCTGTGTTTTACATGGGTTCTAAGAATTTTTTGTTTAGGGTCTTCCTCACAATTATTCAGTGTTGTTGTTGAGCACAGGTCTGCATTTAGAATTTTCTTGAACAATACTTTAGGTATATAAAACTTCATAATTAGTGATCTATTACTCTATTTAGAGGGAGAGCCAAACTAGAAAATTCCTTACTTTTAGTAGACTTAAAACGTAATCTATAGCTGTTATACTAAGAAAGTCAAGCTTCACCTTATATTTTTATATTGTGGACAAAATTCAACTATGAACAGGTATTTGTCCTATGAACTCTGAGAATAAAAATAATATCAATCAAGCGACAACTCCTGGACAACAAAATAGTTCTACTGGGATGGACGGTATTAATGCCCGCCCAATTACTAAAGACGAAGAGGCTTATCGCGATGGCTATGTACGAGGTCGTAGCATCGATGAGACTAATCAGTATAATCGGGAGCGGAATGCTGAAAATAATGGACTCAATAGCGGTGTGATTATTGGTGGTATTTTGGTATTCTCAGTTGGTCTGGGGGCCGCCGTTTGGGCTTATGCAAATCGTGACCTGACAACTCAAAATCAGCGAATTGCTCCTGTAACAGTCCCGGCATCGCCTAAGCCTAGCGTCATGCCAACATCTCCCGCTAATCAAACGACGATTATAGAGCGCACTATTGAGAAGTCTGCCCCTTCTGAGGTAAAGATAATCGAAGTACCAAAGGCTGCGCCAGCTGCGCCCGTCTTTGTTGTGCCCCCTGCACCCCGTCAGTCTTCCACTGCTGGCCAGACCCCTTCAAACAGTGCTCCGACTCCAGTACAAATAGCCCCAACCCCGTCCGCCGCCGAAGAGACAGTACCGAAAGATGGCACACCCTCTAGCAAAAAGAATGAAGCTAAATAAATCAATCTAGTAACGGGACTTCTAGTTCTCTATGAAAGTAGAAGTCCCTAACTCAAAAAAGTCTACAAAAAAGTCTACTTTGTTGAGCGTGAAGCACGAAGTTCCGACCCAAGAGATCTTCTGTGTTTGGGTGATGCTAAGGCGTTCGATTTGTTGAGAAGGCGATCTTTAGCAGCAGCATATTCTGTATCGGAGATTGCACGTTCGTCGTGGAGTTCTTTAAGTTTGCTAAGTTCTTCAGATAGAATTGTTTAATTTCCAATTTAAATAAATTTAATGCAAACGGATAATGGTAATGTTGTTCTTTGCTGGCTGCGATCGCGGCAAACATTGGTAAGATTGCCCAAATTAATTCTAATGGCACTATGGAAATGAATAGAAATATAAAGGATGAGAATAGCCTCGGCATTGAAGAGTAGTTAAGAAAAGGCTTTGGCAGCCGTGTATTCTTCCTCAGTTATCCTAGATCTTTTGCAATCACGTTCTCGTTCAATCGTTTTACCCCCCTCGTCTGGGTCGTCCCAATGTCGTAATGTACAGCACGGCTTCATCTGTTGGAATGCCCAATGTTTCATTCACCCGATCGTCAAAGAATCCCGCAATCCCGCTGACCCCAATGCCCAAACGGACGGCGGCTAGGTTCATTCGTTGGCCCAAATGTCCGGCATCTAAATGTAAATATCGATAGGCGCGATCGCCCCATTGTCCGATCGCGCCCTGTAAATCTGCTGTATGAAATACAACCGCTGCGGCATCTCGTCCGAGTTCTTGACCAAGACAAAGAAAATGGAGTTCTTGACGAAAGTTTTTGAACCGAATTTGACGTAGTTCTTGGGAATGAGGCGCATAGTAATAACAGCCTTCTTCGAGTCCCTGAATTCCCGAAACTGCAATAAAAGTCTCTACTAAATCAAGGGCACAATAGTCGGGATTATGGTCGAGATTTTGTTCAATGTAATGATCTGAATGATAGGTGAAGTCTAGAAGTGCTTTGAGTTGATTCAATGTCAAATCGCCGCCATTGTAGCTACGGGTCGATCGGCGCTGAACTAGTGTTTCCTCTAGGCCAATAAGGTTCGCCCCTACTGCCTTATTACTCCATAAAATTGGGGACGATCGCACATCGACTTTGAGACAAAATGGAAAATTATACTTGTCCGATCGTAGTGTTGTAGCCTCACGTTGCCATTCAATTTTACGATCGCTAATTTGAATTTGGGTTGCTTGATGAAGTTGACCCAAAAGCTGACCGTCGAGAATGCGTGAATTGTAATTGTAATTTGTGGCACTGGCGATCGATGTTTGATTCAAAGACAAATGGTGATTCAGTTGCTTGAGATCAGCTAGGGGCAATACTGCCATGGCCGCTTCTTGTTGATCGTCCAAATACAACAAGTCATTCACCGATCGATCGGCAAAGCCCGTAATTAAATGAGGCCGAAAGTCCTGCATTGATCCGGCCAGTTCAATGTTGCCGAGCAAATGCCCACTGTCAAGCAATACTCGTCGGTAAGCCCGGTCTTGATAGCGCCAAGCCGATCGTTCAAAAACGGTTGTCACGACCACTGCAAGTTGCGTTCCTTCTAAAGCGGGGTGCCAGAAGCAAGCATTTTGTAATCCTGTCCACACCTCACTTTCCCAGTAATGCACGAGGGAATGTTGACGGGCTTGGTAGTTGTAGAGTCCGGCGGGAAGGTGTTGGGTGCCTCGTGAGATTAGATAGATTTCAGCGGGATATAGTCCTCCGGCAGAGGGAGCGGTGCGGAAATAATGGGGTTGTATATCGGTGGGCAGCATGGCGGTGATGCCGTAGCTGAAAAACAAAAAGCGCGACAGTCGATACCAGAATTGTTCGTCGGGATCGGAAATAGTTTCGCTTCGGGGTTCTAGGTACGATCGCAAGTCAAACTCAACCCCAATTTTGTACTCCTTAAAAGGTACAGGTTGACGGCTCCAGTCTAAGCTTTGGTTCTTGCTCCGGAGAGTGTCGGGGTCGTACTTTGTTCGTTCGTGGTAATGCTGGGCGAGGGAAGGTTCTGGCATGATGTGATGATCTTGTCATGAGGCGAGAGGGTTGGGGAGAGAATTTTAGAATCTAGAAGATTACTCCTGAGTTTTTGTATTTTACGGGAATGAGGCAGGCCGATGGCGCTCAATTCAAAATTCGATATATGTCTTTTTCTGCATCCGAAAAAACGATCGCACCTTGCCGTAAAATCATCCAGCCATTTCCAATCCATTCAATCACTGTTGAAGGTAAAGGCGGGGTACTAATTGTTGAGATGTCCGGTTCAATAATCCCTAGTTCGTTTAATGCCAAGTCTGAAAGCGTATACATTTGGGGAAATTTCGATCGGATGTCAGCCATATTCAAAAGCGCAGGTTCACCAGAACGATTGACACTCGTTGTCGCTAGTGGTCCAGTTTGCCGCAAAATTGTGCGGGCCAGATTGTGATTTGGGACACGAACGCCTATTGTTCCGGTTTGACTGGGATTTAGTTTCAGCAAGGTCTGATGGCGCTTGGGTAATACCAAGGTCAACGCACCTGGGAAATAGGTATCCATCATTGTTTGCCAATGAGCTTGATAATAAATAGAATCATAGCGATCGGAGTCTAAATAGGGCCATAGATCTTGACTGTCTCCAGCCATTAAAATGAGTGGTTTTTCAGCACTGCGAGACTTGATTGTGTAGATTTGGTCAGCGAAATCGGGATGGGCAGAAAGGGCCGGAACCGTGTCTGTGGGAAAACTTCCGATCGCTCCCTGACGGAGGTGTTGAACCCATTGATCAATGGTGACTTGTGGCATAAAAAAATAGTTTATTTCAAACCTATAACTACAGTTCCTTTTGCAATACTCGCAGAATTCCTTAGTGCACTAGATTCTGAGGCGCTAATGGTTAATGATTTCAAATGAGTCACGATCGGTTGCGCTAAAATTTCAATTAAGCGAAGTCCTGGTATTTGCTTCTCAAGCAATGGCTGAACATCATTCCAATCGACATAGGCATAGCCTTGATTTTTATTGTCAATCTCGCGGGTTTCCAAAGTCCAATCTGAATTTTGATTTAATGTTTTTTCTGATTTATTTGCTAAATTTTCTAACATTTTTAACGATGTAGAAAATACTTCATAATTGCCGATTGTTGTATGAGCCGCGATCGTACTCGCTGTTAGTTGTGTATTCTGACTCGATGAGAGCTGAGTCCAAGCCTGCACGGTTTGATCTCCCAATTTCACCGAACCGATCGTTAATCCCCGATCGCGAGCAATCTTGTCTAATTTAGCGATCCCTTGTTCAATTTCTTGACCGTCCCGTTTTACCGCAAATACCCACTGTGTCGGTTGATTGGGTTTGATGGGCGCTATTGAAAATCCATAGTCTCCTTTCACCCATTGAAATATATCTTGAATTAAATTCAATTGCAATTGCGCCACTAAGCTTTGCAGCGCTTGGGTTTGTAATGTTTCTAATGCAGGATAGCCTCTAACTGTATTGGAGAGGGTCGGCCAAAGCTCAGCTAGATCCTTACCCACGGCCACCGCCATACTCCGATCGGGTAATACTTCTAAAATATCTAATGTTTTGCTTTTAGTTTGAATGGCTTTAGTTTCAGCTTTAGTTTGAACCGTCTGACGATCGGACTCTGAACTCAATTGATCATCCGGGACTAGTACCGTATCTAAAATTAAACCCGATCGGCTGCCGCGCAATCCCATAGCCATCGTACTGTAAGTAATCGGCGACACTGTAGGTAATTGGATCAGCGATCGAACAATAGAATCATCTCCCGTTAAAGCCGTGAATTCGGGAAGATTGATATATAAAATTCCTAAATGCTTAGAATCGATCGCCTCTAATGCGCGTCGATAGTGAGCATTACCCTGTAAATTTAATCTAGGAACTTGAACACTGTTAATCGCATTTCTTAGCACTTTAGGACTATTCGCAAACAAAACATACTGATTCCCCACGATCGCACTTGCTAATGTAAACGGCACATCAGACAACTGCGGTATGGAATTTTTAACCTGACCATAGGTAATCTCGCTGCCTTGATAGATTTCAGTTTGTTGTGTAACGGCGGATCGAACTCGCCAAAACTCATGTAAAAAAGCACGGGACGCGATCGCATCATTAGTTTTTAGCGCCAACAAATAACCGGGCTGACGACCATCGGCCAACGTCCGATCGACATCACGGGACGTAACCGCTAAGGTTAATTCATCGCCTAACCACGGCAAAATGTTGGTCTTGTAATCCAACTTCCCAAGCCCCAGTAGACTATCGCGTAAATTTTCTAATTCGTCTTGAGTTTTAGACTTGCGAAAATTCAAGGGCGCGGGCGAAACCGACAGCAGCCGATCGGGATTAACGGTTAAGGACAAACTGATAGGAGCATCCTGCGCAACAAAAAGACTAGTCGTCGGATTAGCACTGCCGCTCAGTGATTTACTCAGCGATTTAAACGGGTCATAGCTTTTACTCCATGTCACGCCTGCGATTAACAGAACGAGAGGAAGAACAATTGCAGCGAGTAGAACAGTTGAAATCGATCGGCGTTTCATAAGTGGCAATCCAGACAAATCCGCTTTTATCGCTCCTATTGTCTCACGGGGTCGAATCCAGTTCACCCTCAATTCCCACTTCTATCCATAATTCGTAACTGCAATAGGTGGACAAAATTCGGTTAAGTACGCCATGCTAAACCTATCCACCCTAAAAGCTAGAGCCATTCATATTATGTTTGTAGAAGTCCTGTTGTCCTTGATTTGATTCCGCATTGGCATGGTGAGACATTGGCATAGTGAGACATGACAACTATTGGGGCACTCTAGGCATCACTACCTAAGAGGCTGGACATGAGCGATTTGTTTAAAGGATTTGAGCAACTATTAGAACTGGCTAAAACCCTTGAAGAGAAGGTCGCCAGTGGAGAACTCAAAACCAACCTTCAAACTGATGTCCAAGTCAATGGTCGTCGCCTCAGCAGTATTCCCCGCCGAACCGCTCCATCAGGTACTAGTACATCAGGGACCTCTACAGGAATTGGCGTAAGCAATCTAAATTCCCCTCAAGCTTCATCAGTCCCCGATCCGATTATCGTCACGTCGCCGCCCACTAATTCTGTCGCAGGTCCGACATTAGGCTCTATTGGAGGTCTCGGTACAACGCTTCAAGAATTACGCGAGTTGATTGAATTGCCATTAAAGCGTCCAGATCTACTAGCAAAACTCGGTCTAGAACCACCCCGTGGAATTTTGCTCGTTGGCCCGCCCGGTACAGGCAAGACCCTGACTGCTCGATCGATCGCCGCTGACCTGGGGATAAATTATATTGCGATCGCGGGTCCAGAAGTGATGGGTAAACATTACGGAGAGGCTGAAGAGAGATTACGATCGGTGTTTGAAAAAGCAGCTAAATCCGCGCCCTGCATTCTTTTTATTGACGAAATTGATGCCCTTGCGCCCGATCGATCGAAGGTTGAAGGCGAGGTCGAAAAGCGGGTTGTGGCTCAGTTACTCACCTTAATGGATGGGTTTTCCCCAACCAAAGGCGTTCTGGTTTTGGCTGCGACTAACCGCCCTGATCATATGGATCCTGCCTTGCGTCGCCCTGGTCGATTCGATCGGGAAGTTCAATATCGTGTGCCCGATCGGTCGGGTCGTTTGGAAATTTTGATCATTCTTACCCAGGCGATGCCCTTGGTGGACGTGGATTTGGAGCCGATCGCGGATCTGAGTGTTGGAATGGTGGGTGCAGATTTGAAGGCGATCGCCCAAAAAGCCGCCTATATTGCCCTGCGTCGTCAAGTTCCTACTCTTTCTGACCAAATTCCTGACAATTTAAGTATTACTCAATCTGATTTTCTAGCAGCCCTCAAAGAAATCAAACCGTCGGCATTACGCTCCGTCGAAGTCGAATCCCCGGATGTGATCTGGTCGCAAATTGGCGGATTAGTGGAGATCAAGCGAATATTGCAAGAGTCTGTCGAAGGCGCATTGCTTTATCCAGATTTGTATGCGCGCACAGGAGCCAAAGCGCCCCGAGGTGTTTTACTTTGGGGACCCCCCGGAACAGGCAAAACATTACTTGCGAAAGCCGTTGCCTCCCAAGCACGGGCTAACTTTATCTCTGTGAAAGGCCCAGAGTTAATGAGTCGGTGGGTGGGTGCTGCTGAGCAGGAAGTTCGTGAATTGTTTGCTAAAGCCCGTCAAGCGTCGCCCTGTGTGGTGTTTATTGATGAGATTGATACATTAGCTCCGGTGCGCGGTAAGTTCACGGGTGATTCGGGCATTAGCGATCGGGTAGTAGGGCAACTGTTGACGGAACTCGATGGCCTTCAGGAGTGCGGTACGGTGTTGCTGATTGGTGCAACGAATAGACCTGAAGCGTTAGATCCAGCATTGTTACGATCGGGACGATTAGATATTCAGCTCAAGGTGGATTTACCCGATGCGGGGAGTCGGCTGTCGATTTTGCAGGTTCACAATGCCGATCGGCCTTTGGATGGCGTAGATTTGTCAGAGTTTGCTAAATGTTCTGAGGGCTGGAATGGTGCAGATCTAGCGTTATTAAGTAATCAAGCAGCGCTTCAAGCGATTCGTCGTCACCGATCGAGTGGTGTGGAAGATCCGAGTTTAATTCGGATTCAACAGAATGACTTTGCGATCGCATTTGAGGCGATGGGCGAATCAAGGCTGTAGCTAAAAATAGGTTCCGGTCCGAATGCTAAATCGAGAATTATAAAGTCTTGGTGATACATCCACCTATTTGGCTTCACTGAGAATTTCGTATTCACGATGACCTATGGTCGGTCGTAGACCATCGACTGTTTCTGTTGGGCTGTCTCTATTGGAGGTGAGAAAATCTTCGAGATATAGTTTGGTAAGGCTGTCGAAAGGGTTTTCGGGCAGGGCGGGACGATCGATTTCACTAGTCTATTTTTGATAGCAGATATTTAGCCTAGTGAACATCATCTCAGGGAAATCCTTAGGTCAACATTGTTGATCGATCGCCCTTCAAGCTACAGGAGTAACGATCGGATGGAACGTCTGCGGAACCGGGAGGTCTTCACCACTATCGATCGCCCCTTCAATTAACATTTCTAAAACTTCTTGAGCATTGAGAATAGCCTCTTCATAAGTGTTTCCATGAGTATGACAAAACTCGCCCCATTCCGGCAAACTCACAACAAAACAATCATCCTTATCCGACCATTGAACAACAACGGTATAGCGAGGCTTTGACTCAATCATCATTTTTGTTCTCCTTGAATTTGTTGCAAGGCTTCTCGCACATCCCGTTCCTGATAAGATTTTGCATCTGTACCATCTTTTCCTGAGAGGGTAAGCTTACCAGTAATCAAAGGATGAGACCATTTAGTATGACTGCCCTTACCCAATTCATAAGTAAATCCAGCGTTGAGTAACATGGCTTTTAACTCACGAACTTTTTAGGCATTCTTGTATTCAGATCCGTTAGTATCTTTAAAAATGCACTCCTTCATAGTAACTCAAATTTTAAAACGATCGCCCCTTGACCGCTGCCGCCCTTGCAACTAACTAAAATGCTTATTCACCGTCAAACGCCTCAGTCTTGGTGGTGGTGGAATCCTGAACCTGTGCGACTGGGTTCACTTTTGGTTTAACGATCGCCATCTTCGGCTGATCCATTTGAACTAAAATCCGATCGGTTAAGCGCTCCACCAACCAAATTTGTTCTTCTAAAGATAGTAGTTCAAGTTCTGCAACAATTTGTTCTAAGGCCACCGATCGATCGTCATTCATTTTGTTTACTCAGGTAGCGAATCAATCAATTGCACCCCCGAATGACAAAACTTTGTAATCCAAAATTCTAAGTCTGAATCTGGAATTGCCGATCGCATATTGGCTTCTATTACTTCTGCTTGCGCTAAAGATTGAGCCAAAGCGAATACCGTGGATCCGGAACCCGACATCATTACACCTAATGAATTAGTCTTTGAAAACTCATTCCGTAAATTTTGAATCTTAGGATAATGAGGTAGTACAACTTTTTCTAAATCATTATGCAAACCCTTCCCAATCGCCGCTCCATCACCCTGAATGATCGCATTCATCATTGAACCTGTTCTCAATTGTTCCGTGCGTCGATCGAGTTCAGTTGTGGTTTCTGGATAGGTTGACCCAAATTCTACGCGATAGGTTTTGTAAGCCCAGGGAGTTGGAACCGGGAGATTTTTGTATTTTGCCAGAACCGCATAGAGATTATCTAACCCTGGCAATGGATCAATGATTTCCCCTCGCCCAGTACATAGCGCCGTCCCGCCCGCCACACAGAAGGAAATATCCGATCCCAATTCAGCCGCCAACGTTTGTAACTCTGATTTCGTCAATCCCAATTCCCAAAGTAAATCAGTTCCTACCAACACCGCCGCACAATCCGCTGAACCACCCGCTAACCCAGCCCCCATAGGAATTCGTTTGACTAAATCAATGGCAATTCCACCGCGCTTTTTTGCCACATCTGGAAATCGTCGTTGCATCAGATCGGCGGCTTTCCAAGCGAGATTGCTACTGTCCGTGGGGACATTCGGACGATCGCAGGTCAACCCAATTCCAGGTTCTCGCCGTTCTTTCACCGTCACCGTATCCGCTAGATCAATACTCTGCATTACCATGACTAATTCATGGAATCCATCAGGCCGATCGCCCGCAATATGTAGAAGTAAATTAATCTTCGCTGGAGCCGTCAAAGTCAAAGATCGCATAAGAGATTCAACACAAATTGGTTTCTATCATATCCCGAATTTTTCGTTCTAAATTCACCGTAAGGCTTTCCGCATCAGCACTAAATTATCCCGATGAACAACCGTTTCTTCACCGTCATATCCCAAAATTTGACTAATTTCATCCGATCGGCGACCCCGAATTTTTTGTAATTCTGTATGGGTATAGTTCACAAGGCCGCGTGCAATTTCTTGACCATGAATATTGCAAAGTCGCACGGTATCCTCACGCTGAAATTCACCCTCTAATCCCATTAACCCCGCCCCCAACAGCGATCGGCCCCCATTTTTCACCGCTTCCACCGCGCCATCATCCAAATATAATTTTCCAGATGGAACCATGCCATGAGCAATCCACCGTTGCCGTGCCGTAATTGGATTTTCTTGGGGTTCAAACCGGGTGCCAATGGATTCCCCGGCTAGAATTTTCAGCACATTTCCGGGTGCATCACTTTTCATAATCACCGTCCGAACTCCCGCGCCCATGGCAATCCGTGCCGCCGCAATTTTCGTTTCCATCCCACCTGTGCCCCATTGCGTGCCACCTGTTGCCGTATCAACATTCAATTCATCCAAATTTCGCACCACATCGATCGGTTTTGCATCAGGATTAGTTCTAGGATTAGCCGTATAAAGTCGATCGACATCTGTCATTAAAAACAACCAATCCGCATCGACTAAACTGGCCACCAGCGCCGAAAGGGTATCATTGTCTCCGAATTTCAATTCATCTACAGCAACCGTATCATTCTCATTCACAATCGGAATCACGTTCAGATTCAACAATTCGTGAAAGGTTCGATATACATTCACATACCGACTGCGTTCGACTAAATCACCCCGAGTCAATAAAACCTGGGCGATCGGTTGTTTCATTTCTGTAAACAAATCATCATAAACGCGCATTAATCGCCCCTGTCCAACGGCTGCCACGGCTTGTTTTACGGCAATAGTTTTGGGGCGTTCAGTCATGCCTAACCGCGCACAACCTACGCCCACCGCACCCGATGAAACCAATACCACTCGATGCCCCGATCGTCTTAAATCACTTAAAACTTCCACGATGGTTGCGATCGTTGATAGTGAAAGATTTCCAGTCTCTGGATTCGTTAGACTAGAAGTCCCGACCTTGACGACAATGGTTTGGGTTACGGTTTGGGCTACGGTTTGGGTTTTGGCAGCACTATACTCAGTCACGGCAACTCTCTCAGGCATTTCGCGACACTTAGTTTACCTTGCCATGGAACCTGAAAATCTAGCTAACTTTATTTTTGAAGCGATCGTTTTAGTTCAGCTAGTTCCGCATCAATCTCCTCGGCCTCACCCAATGCCTCAAACCGTTTCTCCAATTGATTGTCACTCATATCTTGAGCCAGTTCTGCTTGAGCTTCTAAATTCAATACTTTATCCTCCATGCGTTCAAACGCTTGTAACACTTCACTCGTCCCGCTGCTATCAAGCAAATCGCTCAACTTTAAGGTAGCTTGAGCTGATCTGGCGCGGGCAATGTAAATATCTTTTTTGTTTTTTAGATCAATAACTTTGCTTTCTAACTGACGCATATTTTGCTTCAGATTTGCCACCAATTGCAATTGTTCTTTCTGTTGTTCGCCCATGGCCGTAGCCGTCAATTGGTAAGCACGACGACGGGTTAGGGCATCGTGACCCACGTCTTCATTGCCTTTAGAAACAGCAAGTTGCGCTTTTTTATACCAACTTTCAGCTTGTAGCGTCGCTTGATGACGTTGCCGATCGGTCCTTTTTTGTAGTGCAATAGACTCGGCCACTGCCTGCCGCAAATTCACTAAATCCACCTGTAACTTAGCCACAATCTCTTCCAATTGCTGCTCTGGATCTTGACGCTTAGTAATTTGGTCATTAACTGTCGCTTTGACTAAACGAGAGATTCGATCGAAAAAAGCCATACTAAACGCCTATTAGACTAGTGATCTTATATTATTAGGATAGTCTCGAATGTTGCCTCATAACTCGTCTGGGTCTTCTCCAAGTTCCCGAAGCCGTTGTGCAAGACGTTGGGCGATCGTTTCAGCTCGTTCAGCCCGATTTTTCTCTTCGTTAGCTCGATTTTGTTCAAGTTTGACCCGATTTTGCTCAAGCTCTACACGACGATCGGCGATCTTAGCCCGCTCGGCCCCTGTCGGATGAATATTGCCCTTGATGTCGCACCACCGTAACCAAACCCGTGATACATTTTCTTCAAATTCTCCGAACCAGAGAGTCAGGCCAACTCCCACCTCTTCCAGCCAAATAAATTCGCCAATGTTGTGAATACTTTGAGCAAGTTCTTCTGGATAATTGCCATCGGGTGATAACGTCCAAATTTTAGCTTTTGCGTAATCCATGTCAGCTTGAATTTGTTCCAATGGATCAAAGACTACGTAGTATTCGATCCCGATTTGGGCATAGCGATTTTTTGTATTAATGCTTTTTCCTTTGCGCTGAGATTTCCGACTGAGATTAACCTCGTCACCTTCTCGATTGGATACGATTTCAACGGCAACCTCTGGCAGCTTGCCCATTTCCCAAACAAAGTACGATCGGTTTATTTTCTGAGAATAGTCTTCTGCTCTTTGTACGCCTAAACTCAGTAACATATCTGGGACGATTGGATCTTCTTTAAGATCATAAAACAGCCCAACATTAGCTTCGGCCAAAAAGGGTTGGGGTAAAGCATCAGAATCATAGAGCGCTTGGACAAAAAAGCGTTGCTGTTGGGCTGATTGCAAATTATCCACGGGCTTGTCATCCTCAATCACCAGATGGCTGATGTCGATCGATCTAGTGAGTTGGGAATCATTTGAAAGAGTCATGAGCTATTACCAAACTCGGTAATTCATTCTAAGACTATTGGCTTAAACCTGTTGAAAAATTCCTCAGACGTTTATTTCTGAACCTCAACTCCATCAAATCCTTGTTGCTTTAACTGCTGAGCCTTCGCTTCTGCGGCTTCACGGCTCTGGTAGCTCTCGCCCATTTGAATTACCGCACCATTCTCACCATTCTTAAAATAAGCCCCCGCATCAGATTTCTGTGCTTTTTCCAAAGCTGTATCGCCCGTGTAGGGAATTTCCACCCGATATCCGCCTGTTGCGGGTGCGATCGAAGGCTCAGAAGACGCTGATGGAAGGGCTGTCGGACTTGATGGCGATGGAACTGTATTCACAGCAGATGTACGGGAAGTCTGCTTTTTCTGGGGTTGAACTGGACGATATAAAGAAGGCCGCGCCGGAGGTTGGACTGCGATCGGCTGAGCCACACCTGGCTGCGATGAGTTTGCCGTAGATCCACCTGATTGACTGGGATTGCCTACAATGACAATCGGTGTCGCAGCTTTATTCCCCGGAATCACCGACATAAGGCCCGATGGAGTACTTGCCGCATTGGGGGCGATCGGAACTGGCATCTTCAAGAGTCCTGAGCCTTTCCCCTGAGTCCCCATCACCACTAAATTATTTAAACTCAAATCAACAAACTCATTACTATCCTTCGGTACTTCCCCATTAAGCGCCGCAGGAGTCGTCACAGATGGCGCACTCTGGGGCAACTTACCACCGCTCACAAATCGTGATGCCGCCGATCCCAATGCTGTCAATGTTGATGGATTCATAATGAAATATCCCAACATTCCACTCCCGATCAGCATCAACATCATCGATCCAATTCCCAAGGGCGTAAGCAAACTTTCAATGCTGCTGCGCTCTTGTTCTGCTCCCGCTTCCTCTTCAGCCAGACTCCGAAGCAACTCTTCTGATGACTCTAAATAGTCATTCGAGAAATGGTCTGGAAGAGCGAGAGACCGATCGTCTGAAATCTCCACGCCCGAATTTGCCATCAAGTCATCTAGCGAATACTGATCTTCCGAAGAAAAGCTATTTTCTGAATGCGTCCCATCATTATTGACCGCGAGACCCGACACCATCTCTTCTGCTGACAGATTATCTGTCGGCACAGGTAGGTCTGAATCTACAGCCATCGGCTTTTTGGGCAGTGCATCGATCGCAATAAACTGAGTCAACTCAACCTGTGCGGGAGTTTTTGCTTTATTCGACGATCGCATCGCCCCGGCTGATGAGGGTATAACCTGAGAACCCGATCGGGCACGGCGATATCGCACCAACTCATCCTCTAAATGACAATCCAAATAAGCTAGCGCTAACTTCACCTGAGGATGGAGCATTGCAGAGACTGTTGTCTTTTGACTAGAAACTTGATGCATGATCGGTTTGAGGGTGTTGATGGGCGGACAGAATAACTTTCAAAGAACCTCGATGCAAGGTACAGCGATGCAATCCGATAACCATTACCCAACTCCAGCGCTATAAGATCCAACAAGAGGATATATCTAAAAACGCTGTATCTAGTATTAGTAGTCGGTCTTACATCCTGCACTATAGTGTATTCTAGCTTCTCAAAAATGAACGAAAAGTTTGATTCCTAACTTTTTTGTTGATCTTTTTGTTGATCTTCTAAAAACTTACGTCACTTTACAGAAGGGCTAGCAATATAGGCTTGTTAATGCAGAGCCAATGTAGGCTTATCAGTGCAGATTAATGCAGACCTAGCACAAGCCTACATTTTTAGAGGTAAAACAATGGCATCATTCACCCCCGATCAACTTCAAACGTGGCGCAAACAAGGCAGCGATCGTCTACTCCAACTCCTGACTAGCTGGGGCGATCGGGGGCTAGAGACATCTGACTATAAAGCAGATGAAGTTATTCGTAAACTCAACGGGAAACCTGCTCGTCCGGTGGACAAAATGCCTTACGCTTCCTTATATCCGGGAATTGCAATTGGTGAAGCCCGAAAAAAAGCAGCGCGATTAATTCAACAAAAAGTCACGGCACTGCCCGCCACTATTAGCCCAGAAGATGACTGGCTAGATGAAGTTCTGCGGATGGCTTGGGGGAAAAGCGATCGCAGTGATGATGCACCCCCCTATGCAGATCTATTTGAATCCAATTCTAAAAATGCCAACGCCAAAACTTCCAAAATTGATAGCAGTGGCATTAACTTCACCATCAATCAGCTCTTCGACATTGTAACTAGCGCCGATTCTGACCAAGTAACGCTGCTTTATCCTTATATTGTTGAGACCCTGGCTGAATTTGATCTCACCACGCCCTTGCGTCAAGCACATTTTCTCGCCCAGCTTTGCCACGAGTCAGGATCGTTTAACTACCTCGAAGAACTTGCATCCGGCGAAGATTATGAAGGGCGCGATGATCTCGGTAATGTGGAAGAAGGCGATGGCATTCGGTTTAAAGGCCGAGGCTTAATTCAAATTACGGGTCGCACAAATTATGGCGATTGCGGGGAGGCATTGGGGGTGGACCTAATCGCGAATCCCGATCGGCTGAGGGATCCTGATCTTGCCTGTCGCAGTGCCGGATGGTTCTGGAATACCCGCCATCTCAGCGACTTTGCCGATCGGGATGATGTCGATAGCATCACCTATCGGATTAATGGCGGCTACAATGGTTACGACGATCGGCTCTATTATCTTGACGTTGCTAAAGATGTTCTGGGAGTCTAAATCCAGCGGTTTCGGCAAGATTTAACTTCAACCAACATTTAAAATAATGCCCCATTGAAGAAAGTTAACAAAACTGTCCGACTCTGGCAGTTAGCGACTCATCTTCATGGGGCATCCTGTATATAAGAAGAACGATTAGTGTACGCATTACTTTGCGAAGGAAGAATCTCCAATTATGTTGAGTCAAATGCAGCGACTGAGTTTTAACGTAGAAGGTCGATATGCGACTGACGAGGAATTGCGGTTCATTCCTGAATACCTCAAGACCTACGAATTGAGACTTCAAACCTACCAGAAGCTCCAAGAAATTGAGCAACAGGTCATTGAACAAGTCCTAGAAAAAATACAGGCTCAAGACCCCAACATTTTACGCAGTGGCACGACAGACATCTCCCCCAAGTGCAAACGCGATACCACTCTAGTCTGGCGCTACTCCGCCGCCGCACTTCTCATGGATGATCTGGAAACCTTCAGAGAACGCTTCCTGCTGTGGTTGCAGAGTATCGTGCGCGCATGCGGTCATCAAAAGGTCTCTCATGCGACCTATCCCGCTATGCAAGATATTGTAAAACAATACTTAACGCCTCAGCAATTTAGTGTATATCTTCCCATTATTGACCTGAATCGTCGCTTGCTCGGCAATGATCAATAGCCTAGTGCAGCAGATTTAGCAAGGCATTCTATTTATTCTGAATGCTGCATGTGACCCAATTACTCCGAATCTAACATTTTATGAAACTCATTCTCGACCATCAAACCCCCGCCAAGAGCCGTAACCCTAAAAAGCATCATCACTATAGTTTCAAAGATTTTTTCCAATTTGAAGCTGATAAGGGTACGATCGTCGATTGGAACGATGCCCAAAATATTCTTGCCACCGAAGACTTCATCATTGGTTTAGTTGAAGGACTCGAAGAAGAAGTTGGGGAAGCTTCTGCGGCCATTATGTATACCATTGGCTGCGAATGGGGCCAAAAGGATGCCTTCTTTTTTGAAAAGTGGTTTGAAAAAGAATTCGATCGTCCCGTTCGCCAAACCAGTCTGATGTTTTTGCTTGAAACCTGGTGGTGGCCGTTTACCGCGCAAGGTTGGGGCCGTTGGGAAGTAGACATGAGCGATCGTCGTCAGGGCTTCATGTTCATCAATTTATTTGATTCTGCCTTAGCGCGAACCCTGGGTGATGTTGGCAAACCTGTCTGTCATTTGTATGCTGGATTGTTTTCTGGATTCTTTACTGAAATGGTTAAAAAGCAATTGGGTTGCATTGAAATTCAATGTTATTCCATGGGCGAAACCTACTGTAAATTTTTACTAGGGGGTCAAGAGCGGATTGATGCAGCATCTTTTTGGTTAAATGAAGGCGCAACAGCCAAAGACATTGAGAAACGTCTTCGTTCAGGAGAATTGAAATGAATACAGAACCCGTGACCTTGGTTTCCGATCGGCCCTTCTGGGTTCAGACCTCTGTTCAGCAATTTTTAGGCAGTGTGAACTGGGACGGCATTGCCCAAAAGCCAAATTCTCGATCCACTGACCAGTCTACTAAAACTATAGATTTTGACATCGCCGATTTCCAGCGTCCTGACCCCAATGCTCCGCTGTCACTGTTATTAACGATCGGACAATTTATGACCGCCGTGAATTGGGATGGAGTCGCCATGATAGAGGTTCCATCTCAGCCCGCCGTTGTTTCAAAACCTCGTGAAGCGACATTGACGCTGAATGATTTCTCTGATTTTTTTGAATAACAGACTGGAATAACACATTCCTAGGAGATGTCCCATGAAGCCCGTTATTGAATCCCTTTTTCACGATGCTGAAAGTTGCTATCTAAAATCCGATGCGATCGTAGAAGTCAGCCAATACATGTCGTCATTGAAAGAACGCACCCGCCTTTATCGCACCATTCGCGACGAAGAAATTACCTGGATGCAACCGATTGCCGACGACCTAGAGCAGTGCTTTCCCACGGAACAGATCGATCGCCTTGAAAACAGCTTGCGGAATGCAATGTTATCGCTGCGTCATTGTGCCATGGCCATGTTGATGGATGACGCGACCTACTTAGAGGTTCATTTTCTAACTTGGTTTGAAGAATCTATAAAAATCCACGGTACCCTCGACCTCGACAGCCACATACACAGCGCCCTACGCGAACAGCTTTCCCAAGTCCTAAATACCTCCCAAATAAAGTTACTCACCCCCTTCCTCCATGAAATCGGATCTAGCTTCAAACCCGAAGCCATGATCAATGATGACTCCCTTCTCACCGTCGCTGGCCTGTTTTAAAACTATTCTAATTCTCAATTCCTCTTAGGAGCGCATCATGATTTCCATTGCTGATTTACTTGTCCAGCCCCGTTTACCCGGTTCTTACTACTCTAGTCAAGCCTATGTCCAAGGGGATCTAGAAATGGGACTATTGGAAAATCGTCGAGGCGATCGGCTATTAGCAATTCCGTCCCCATTAATTGAGGCGATTTATTCAGGTTTACTACGCGAAACAGGCCAAGCAGCGGGAATGGTCCTGTTTAACTGCGGACGCTGGTGGGGCAAAAATTTCTATAATCGCTTCCGGGATGAAGTGACGGACTATTATGAAAAGCCACTTGTTGATATGAGTATGGCTGAGTTTTTACATTGCCTCAAAGATTGTTGGGCGACCTATGGCTGGGGCAAGCTAGAATTCGACCAAATGCACCATCAACGGGGTTTTATCATTCTCCGCACCACCAATTCAGCCTTCGCAAATAGCGCTCCAGCAGACTATAAGGTTCCAGCTTGTTCTCTTGAATCAGGGGTATTGTCGGCATTTTTTAGCCAATTGGTCGGTCGTGATTTACATACAATTCAAACCACTTGTGAATCATTAGGTGACACCTGCAATACATTCATCATAGGTACTCGCAGCCGTCTTGATGTCGCAGAGTCGATGATTGAAAAGCGCGATTCCCACGAATCTATTATGACGGCACTTTGCGCTTAGATCTTGTATTTAGATTACTTAAATCTTGTATTTAGATAAGGGTGCTCTTGAAAAATGTGATTATAGGACATCGTGCCTAGAGAACTGCTGTGGATGCTTATCAGAACTTGAAACTGTCTCGTCTCAAGGTTCGCCGATCGCAATATCGTTTGTTGGGGTTAGTAGGGCGAGGTCAGTATGGCAAAGTGTTTCTTGGGGTTCATCGGGCCACGGGATCACTTTTTGCCTTAAAGGAACTAGATCAAGATAAGTTCCCAACTAATCAATTCCTTCGGGAATTACGATTTTTGGTAGCGTTGCAGCACCCAAATATTGTGACCTGTTGGGCTTGTGATTATTGGATGAATCACCGCTATTTGGTGACGGATTATTGCGCGGGCGGCACTTTGCGGCAGCTAATGGAAAGCCGTGCCAGTCTGAGATTGGGGCAAACTGATTACTCTCAATATCATTTAATCACTGCATTGTCATTGATTGAAGGTATTTTGTCTGGATTGTCCCATGCCCATGATAAAAATATTATCCATTGCGATATTAAGCCAGAAAATATTTTGCTCGATATTCGATCGCAGAATGCGGTGCCACGGATTGCAGATTTTGGCATTGCACGACTTATTCAAGACTTAACTCAGTCGTCAAAAACCTTTGGTACTGGAATGAGTGGATCTCCGGCTTATATGGCCCCAGAGCGATTTTATGGGCAGCATTCTGTAAGTGCGGATTTATATGCGACGGGCGTGTTGATGTATGAATTGATCATGGGCAATCGGCCCTTTTCAGGTACTCCGGGAGCTTTGATGCAGGCTCATCTTAATAATATTGTTTGGCTTCCAGAATCACTCCCAGAATCGTTAAAGGTGATATTGCTACGATCGCTTGCAAAAGTACCGGGTCAACGCTATCGCAATGCAACTGAAATGCGAAAGGCTGTGATGGATGCGGCTGAAGAGATTAAAAAGTATATGACGGGTCACGATGTCACTTTAACTAGTATTCCTGGAACATTGCCCATTTTGAGGTTGAAATGTTCCAGGGATGAATCGATACCACATCCTCTTCAGCAATTACTAATCCAACAACGATCGAATGGTGATTCCCATCCTATTGATACAATTTTATATCGAGTGGAATCAACTAAAGTTTATTTTTGTCGATTAAATTCGTCGAACATTGTGAGTGATGATCCCTGGCAATCCCATGGATTTTCGGATGAGATTCATCAAACTTGGGGAAGTACGACGGGCTGTTATATTGCTACTAGTTTTCATTTGTATTACTGCGATGAAGAATGGCTAAGACCTTGTTTGACTGCTTGTTTACCCGAAGCTATCAATAGTGAATTTATGTCTATTGATCCGATGGGCCATTGGTTTGTTCAATTGAGTTCAGTCACTGAATTAACCACTGAATCGAAGACTGAATTCCAGCTTCAATTGTTTTTTCCCGAACAACGTCAACCCCGATGGACCCGATCGTTCAACCTACCCGTGGGACAAAAAATCCGGCAAATCCAGGCGATCGATTCTCGACATTTTGTTGTGATTTCTCAAACCGATTCTCAAGATACATTTTTAGATGAGCTACCTAGCCTCCACCTTGCAATCTGGAATCGGCGCGGGGATGCTCTGGGGCAGATGTCTCTTCAGGTTGCAGTTCAACGTTTTTGGCCAACCTCTCGCCCTCGATATTTGATCGCAACGGAAAAATATTCGTCCCAGTCATTGCTATTCATTTCGCTTCAGCCCTTACAAGTGCGTCGTGTAGAATTGCCCTTTGAACCCAAGGTGATTGCAGTGATGGAGCGGGGCTATTTGGTAATAGACCAATTAGGTAAAGGGATTCTATTGACTAATGATGGAGAAGCAATAGCTCAGGTGATATTACCCGAAAACCCGACGGCTGTAGTAGTGATTGACAATAGAATTCTCGTGATTTCTACTTGGTCAAAAGGGATAGGACATTTGATGGAATTTAATATTGAACCCTTGCAAGATCTGCTTTAGCAATTTGATTTAACGGCTTACTTTAACGTAGGACGGGGAATGCAAAGAAATAACGATTAGATTTACCCTTTAAAATTCCCCCACAAGCGCGAATGGCCATTATGATTTGTCCGATCGCAAGTATTAATATCAACAGTCCTAAGCTCCAAGTAATCCAAACGGGATTCTCGGGTGGGGGAATTAATCGATCGAGCCATTCGACTACAGTGACAGCGACAGTTAACCAGATGATGCAGGAGATCAACCAGTTAAAAGCATTGATTCCGCTACGATAAATCAGCTTATCGGGATGGCGTACCTCGTTGACAATAGGGTTGAGATTGATTAGGACAATTGTTAGTGGCATCCAAATAATCAGCAAAATCGAGACCAAAACAATAGCCGTAAGCCATGCCATACCTGTGAAATTTGCAGAATGATCCCAATCGGCGGCGATCGCCAAGCTCCCGATAAACATAATGTTGCCTAGGTGCGATTTCCCAACCCCCAGTGCTAGAGCAGAGGCGATCGGAATCCACAATAGCGCCACAATATGACAGGCAATAGCGTTGAGTTGAAGATTTAGATGCATCTCAATGGGGACGGTGCGGGGGTGAGTGTCCGGTATAATCCAGAATACAACTAGAATTTAGATCCCATGGCTAGGATTCCCACTTTAACTTACGATCGAGGAACCTTGATCCTACATCCGCCGCCCAAAGGAAACGCTTGGGTAGAATTTGCGACGTGGGACGATCGGATTGAAAAATTCAGAATTCCGGCGATGCGATATCGAGAAGTGGTAGCGATGCTGAACCGATCGGGCACAGAAATTGTCGATAAAGCCCGCAACTATCAAGAATTCGAGCTGATCCCCGTCGTCCAACGTCAGCCCTATGTGCACCAATCTGAGGCGTTAATGGCATGGAAATCAGCGGAAAAAACAGGCGTGGTGGTGTTGCCAACGGCGGCAGGTAAAACCTATCTGGCCCAATTGGCAATGCAGGAAACGGGGTGCAGTACGTTGATTTTGGTGCCGACCCTAGACTTAATGCATCAATGGTATGCGACATTGTTGGCAGCATTTCCAGAGGGCGACATTGGTTTATTGGGGGGTGGGTCTCGCGATCGTACCCGTATTTTGGTCTCGACCTATGACAGCGCCGCGATTCATGCGGAAACGTTGGGGAATTTGTATGGATTGCTGGTGTTTGATGAATGCCATCATTTGCCAACGGATTTCAGCCGGGTGATTGCGGAGTTTTCCATAGCCCCCTTTCGGTTAGGGCTTTCCGCGACACCTGAGCGCAGTGATGGGAAACATGCGGATTTAGATCTTTTAATTGGTCCAGAAGTCTATCGTAAAACGGCTGAGGAGTTGGCGGGCAATACATTAGCGGAGTATGAGCTATTGCAAATTCGAGTCACGTTATCTGATTCGGAACGCGATCGCTATGATGAATTAATTAAAATACGAAATGAGTTTCTTCAGCAATCCAAAATTTTCTTGGGAACGTTGAAAGGTTGGCAACGATTTGTGAGTTCTAGTGCCCGATCGAAGGCTGGACGACGGGCAATGTTGGCGCACCGAGAAGCCCGTGGAATTGCGTTTGGGACTGAAGGGAAATTGCGAGTTTTGGAGACATTGCTGGCGGATCATTATGGCGATCGGTCGTTAATTTTTACAGACGATAATGCCATGGTATATCGAATTTCCCAAGATTTACTGATTCCTGCAATCACCCACAAAACTCCAGTAAAAGAGCGGCATGAAATTTTGGCCAAGTTCCGATCGGGTGAATATAGAACTGTTGTCGCATCGCGGGTTCTGAATGAAGGTGTTGATGTGCCGGAAGCGAGTATTGCTATAGTGCTTTCAGGAACGGGATCAACACGGGAACATATTCAACGATTAGGACGAATTTTACGTAAGGGATCAGTGCCGGGAAAAGTTGCAAAATTGTATGAAGTGATTGCAGAAGAAACCAGCGAAGAAGGGGTTTCTAAACGGCGTGGTGGCGATCGATCGGTTGAACCAACGCAACTAACGGTTTTGCAGGGTGCGAAGGACTCGGATGGGAAAGCAAAGCCCAAGCCGGGGCGATCGACCTACCCAAATGCCCGTCCTAGAGTGCCAAAAGCTGCTGAGACGTTAGGCGATTGGGATTGAAAATTACGGTAAATCTAATGGCTATTCATTGGATATCAGCGATCGTAACACTTCCAAGCTTAGCCCTGTTTTGAGTGCGATCGTCTCCAGATCGAGGATATCTAACAATTGCCGTGCGATTTCTAAAGCAGCTTCTTCTTTTCCTTCTTCTTTTCCTTCTTCTTTTCCCTCTTGTCGTGCTTTCCCCTCTGCGAAGGCAATAGCATTATGGTAATCATGTAAAACTCTAGCTCGTTTTTCTAAGGTCTCTAGTTCATCACGGCTTAGCTGACTTTGTTGAGCAACTTGAAATGCGTGATTAATGGCAGGTTCCTGCTGCATAGATACTGGAACGGACTCAAGGTCATTGGCATTGCTCAGAAAATAAATCCACTTATCGCTTAAGCTATCCAATCCGTCCAGACTCTTTTTGAACTTTGGCAATTCTACAAAAACTAATTCAATGTCATCGCTATAACTCGTCATTTCTTCCTTTTCTCTTAGTGCAAAGGTTGATATTACTTTTGGACTATGGGGAAACATCTCAAAATCTGTGATGGTTAAGGCAATGACGGGATTTAGTAATGTATGGTCGTCGCCGACCCCTAGCTGGATGGAGTAAGCTTTTGCGGCATTATATAGAACTCGTTTCTCAAAGCCAGCTACATTTAAAACCTGCATTTCAATAATGACCGTACTTCGATCGTTCAAAACAGCCTTAACATCTAGAAATGAATCTTTCATTCCTTTGATTTTTGGGGCTTGGTAGGGATCTAATATTTCTAGGTCCACTATTGTATCTTTTCCCTGATACACCATGGCATTCAAAAAACTAATCAAAATATCTTTGCTGGTTGTAGAACCAAAGATCTTCTTGAAGGCAAAGTCGGCTTTAGGATTGATGAACATAGGAGAAACTATCAACTAAATCTACTTCTACTTTATCATGGAGCATTAAGATCGTTCAAACCCGTAATCAAATGCCCTAACCGATCGAACAATGTTGTATTGACGACTAGATCAACATTGGCATACTTTTTCACGTAACTCTGAGCCTTGTAATTAATTAATGTCACCAAATGATTGAATACCAATTCTGAAATCCCCGATGAAACTAAAAGATGATAGGCTTCATCGGCAGTTTTACAGTCTAAAACCATGGTCGCGATCGCCGCACTGCCGCCACACCGAATCACCGCCGCACTTATGATTTCCAGTTTTGCGTCGGCTAAATGGCTTGATGTGTTAAAAATGCCGCCTGCCAACTTAATTAACTTCCCTTGATAGCCCAGCAGATAGACGGATCGGACTCCTTGTAATCCAGCTTCAACTAGTAATGCTCCAATCCAATTGCCCGTTTGCACAATAGTTTCTGGCGAAATTCCCAGCCGTGATGCCACCTGTATTCCATTGCTTCCGATACAAAATACTAAATGATTTGAATATTGAGCTTTATCTCGAAGACTTTGTTGAAACTCTTCAAAATGAACTTCTGCTGACAATGGTTTTGAAATACCACTGGTGCCCAGAAGTGATAGTCCTTCCACAATTCCAAACGCTGCATTTGACGTTCGCATGGCCAACGATCGTCCTTCGGGTAAAGTTATGCGCACTATTGCAGATTTTTCTGGGGGAACCAATGATTCAAGATTTGCACTAAACAATCGACGGGCATACTGATAGATAGCAGGCTCCCCGGATGTCGCCGAAACTCCCAGCCCCTCGCCCCCCACCAAGATAAGACTCTCGTTTTGGCGCGATATAAGCTCAACCTCTGCCCAAATGGGGGTATTGCGAGTTAGGTCAAGATTGTCTCCTGGATCGCTCACGGTAATTGCCAGGGCACGCTCGTTCCCCATCTTGGCAACACTCTCGATCGGAATCTCCGCCATACCTACACCATCTAATAAATCAAGCTGTACCAATAGTTGCACTGATGAACTTATTTGGGCATCTTGAAGATGTAATTTCATGTGAGAACGTATATGACAGAGAGCTGACTTTGCTGCTGCTACCGCAAAAACCGGGAGCGTATATCCAGTACCGGGAGACATAAATAGACCTTAGATTATAAATCAGCAGAAATAGAAAATCAGGAGAAATAGACCTTAGAATATTCTCTCCGTTCTCCTGCACCAATGTCACAATTCATCTTAAAATTGAAAGACCTGTCTGCCCGAATCATTTTTCCGTTACCCTAATGCCCCACCCCATCGGACTAACTCACGAAGCCGTTCTTCGCCGTCGCGCCGCAGGACAAGGAAATAATGTAAAAATTCAAACTAGCCGATCGTATCTCGAAATTTTCCAAGAGAATTTCCTCACTTTTATCAACATGGTATTTTTCTCCATTAGCGGCATCATGATTGCTCTAAGGCGATACAGCGATGCGATTTTGGTCGTTGTGATTATTCTCATTGGCGTTGTGATTGGCATTGTTCAAGAGATTTGGGCTAAGCGAAAACTAGATGAAATTGCCTTATTGCAACGCCCGACGGCCATGGTTATCCGGGAAGGAGTGGAGTTTGAAATTACGCCGGATCAGTTGGTGCTAGGCGATATTTTAGAAGTGAAAGCTGGAGATCAAATCTTGGTTGATGGCATAATTTTTGGCGATGGCAAGGTCGAAGTCGATGAATCATTACTGACAGGCGAGTCGGATTTAATTTTAAAGACTGCTGGTAATGAGGTGTTCTCTGGAACTATTTGTGTTAGTGGCAGTGCCTATTTTGAAGCCACTCAAGTGGGCGTGAATACTGTTGCTTATAAGCTGATTTCTGGGGCACGATCGTTCCGTAAAATTCTCACCCCACTTCAACGCGAAATCAATTTAATCATTCGAGCATTACTACTTGTCGCCTGCTTTCTGTGGCTCTTAGTAATGATTAGCTTTTTTAGCCGAACCTATAGTTTTGCGGACATTGTGCAACATGCTGCTGTGGTTGCAGGGCTAGTTCCGGCAGGGCTATTGATTGCAATTACGGTGGCCTATGGGACCGGGGCACTGCGGATGTTGGGGGAGGATGTGCTGATTCAGCAGGCCAATGCGGTGGAATCCTTGAGCCATGTGGATGTTTTGTGTGTTGATAAAACCGGAACCCTCACGGCTAACCATATCAATCTGCAATCTATTCACGCAATAGACTATCCAGAAGCTGTTCTGCGGGAAATCTTAGGGGATTACGCCTACAACACTAGTGCACCAAACCGAACCTCTGAAGCCCTCGGTAAGGGCTGCGAAGGCAAAGCACGGCAGGTCGTGGCTGAAATCGCTTTTTCCAGTGCCCGAAAATGGAGCGCTATTTCCCTCGCACCGATCACTACTGACGGAGTTACTGACGAGGCTCAAGCCTATGTTTTGGGCGCACCTGAAATGCTAGAACAAGCGCTTACTTTCACCCCCGAAATCCGATCAGTATTGCAAGCCGGAACTTCTCAAGGGTTACGCGTCTTGATCTTTGCTATGGCCGCTGGAACCGACTGGATGACGGCAGAGGAGACCGTGTTGCCGTTGTTGAAACCATTGGCCGTTCTATACTTTAGCGATCAACTACGAACCAATGTCGCCGAAACTTTACACCAATTCCGCACCGCCGGAGTTGAGCTTAAAGTGATTTCCGGGGACAATCCTGAAACTGTTGCCTCTCTAGCACGACAAGCGGGTTTATCAGTAGACGGAGATCTCAAAGTAGTCTCGGGTTTGGACCTAGCAAAATTGAGTCCGGCGGAGTTTGATCAAGTTGCAAAAACAGCCACGGTCTTTGGTCGGATTACGCCAGAACAAAAGGCCGCTATTGTAAAATCCCTTCGGACTCAACAGCGATATGTAGCGATGATTGGGGATGGTGTGAATGATGTGTTGTCGTTGAAACAAGCTAATCTCGGCATTGCGATGGAAAGTGGTAGTAAAGCGACCCGATCGGTGGCGGATATTGTGTTGTTGAAAGATTCCTTTGCATCGTTGCCCCATGCCTTAATTGAAGGTCAACGGATTCAAAATGGGATTAGGGATTCTCTGGCGATTTTTCTGATTCGGATTGCCTGTGTCACAATATTGATTTTTTCTATTGCAATGGTGACCGATAGTTTCCCAATGTTTAATAAACAAAGTGCATTACTCGCCCTATATGGCACAGGTTTACCCACAGCGATGTTTCCGATTTGGGCACAACCTGGAGCCACCAAAAAACGCCGAAAAGTACTCCGATCGATTCTCCATTTCATTGTCCCCGCGACCATTAGCATGACGATCGTGGCCTTGTTTGTATATCTATTGTTTCTAATGCGTGCCATTCTAGATTTGCAACCCGGACTTCAGCTTAGCGATTCAGACTATGCTCTACCGCGAACTGCACTTGTGACCGTATTGATTTTTTGTCATCTATTACTATTGCCGTTCCTTAAACCACCTACTCGACACTGGGTGGCAGGAGAACCATTGAGCGGAGATATTCGTTATTCATACATTGCATTAATTATGGCGGGTGTGACATTACTAACCTTAACGGTGCCAATATTCCGAGATTTTTTTGAATTAGCAACTTTAAGTAGCATGGACATCTTATTCTTAATTACGGTGGCATTGGAATGGGCGTTCATTCAAAGAGCACTTTGGCGGAGTCGGTTTTTCGACAATTTTTTGGGTGTGGATCTACGCTAATTCTAGTTCTCATTCCATTAATATTTTCCTGACATCATGACGCAATCTTCACCTACCGCTCCGAATATCTCTGTTCACTGGATGGAAATCGTAGCTATTAGCTTTGGGGGCATTGCCTTAGTGGGGGCGGCAATTGCTGGACTTGGGTATAA
Source organism: Synechococcales cyanobacterium 340R_concoct_173_sub (assembly GCA_025354065.1). The sequence continues at coordinate 30,409 of JANXNM010000395.1, forward strand.
GCTACAAACCAATATGCACGAAGCTAAACGGGTAGAAAAAATTGCCCAAAATCTAATTACCTATCAATTCCCCCAATCTGCCCAAGGTCGTATTGGTCTGAGTATTGGGGCTGAATCATTCGCGGTGATTACCGATCGTATCAACAATCCAAATCTGCGTCTATTTGTTCAAGCCTCTCCGGTCGATGGTGTGGAACGATCGTCTGTTGTAGTGCGGGAATATGCCTTGGGTTCGGGTTGGCGCGGAATTTGGGAAACTGTCACAGAAGAAACTCAGCCATTTGTATACTGTCATCAAACTGTCAACTTGCAGACTCGTCGAGGCCGTTGGTCCAAGACGGATAGTGTAGAACCTCGTCCGGCGATTGGATACAGCATTGATACTACGATCGATGGCTATGATCAAACGATTCGGATTTTGGCAACGGGAACCAATGCCGAGCCGCTCGCCCAGGATTTGTTGAAAAGTATTCAATGTCGTCAAAAATATCAGAATTAGCGATCGCCTAAGTCCAAATCTTTAGCGCAATCTTTAGCCTCCTCAATTTCCGGATTCAGTTGTGATTTAATTTGCATTATTACATTGCATTTCTTTAATTTTTACCTACTAAAGCAATCATCCGTTACAGTTATTAACTAAATCCATCACATTGAGTGAAATTGAGCGAAAATCTGACATATGAAGATTTTGGTTTTGACTTGGGAATTTCCACCCCGGATAGTTGGTGGTATCGCTCGCCACGTAGCAGAGCTATATCCAGAACTCCACCACCACGAGGTTCATCTACTCACGGTCCAATTTGGTGAGTCATTGTCCCAGGAGACTGTCGATGGCATCAATATCCATCGCATTGCTGTGGGTGAAAGCCAAAACTTCCTCCAGTGGATTGGCCGGATGAATGAGGCACTCGGACGCTATGGTGGTGATTTGATGGCCGTTCAGTCGTTGCTAGATGCGCCGAGTTTTGACGTGATTCATGCCCATGATTGGCTGGTGGGAGACGCGGCGATCGCCCTTAAAAATCGGTTTAAAGTGCCCCTCATTACCACCATTCACGCTACTGAATATGGCCGAAACAACGGCATCCACAATGATCTCCAGCGCTATGTTAATCACAAAGAAACTACACTAATCTACGAATCATGGCGCGTTATTGTTTGTACAAATTATATGAAGCGTGAACTCCAGTATGCCTTCCAGACTCCCCCAGACAAGTTAGATGTGATCTTTAACGGCATCTCCCCCGAGAAAAAACGGATTGATCCCACGATCGATCGCATCGCATTTCGCCGTCGTTTTGCCCAAGACCACGAGCAAATTGTTTACTACGTCGGACGAATTACCTACGAAAAAGGCATTCGTCAACTTCTAGATGCGGCTCCACAAGTTATTCAAGGCTTACAGGGCAACGTGAAATTTGTCGTAATTGGCGGCGGCAACACCGATTCATTGCAGCATCGATCGGCAGAACTCGGCATCCAAGCCCAATGTCTATTTACTGGATTTATGCCCGACATTGAACTGGACCAATTCCAAACCATTGCCAACTGCGCCGTATTTCCCAGCCTATACGAACCCTTTGGCATTGTGGCGCTTGAAAGCTTTGCGGCTAAAGTTCCTGTCGTCGTCTCAGATACGGGCGGAATGCCGGAAGTGGTGCAGCATGGTAAAACGGGCATTGTCACAAGAGTAAATAATCCTGATTCGATCGCTTGGGGGATTTTAGAAATTCTCAAAAATCCCGACTATGCTCAAATGCTGGTGAAAAATGCCTACGAAGATCTTGAGCTTCGGTTTTCCTGGTCTCAACTCGCTAGTCAAACCGAACAAGTCTATGCCCGAGCCATTCACGAACGATCGCAAGTTAACTGGTAGCTTCAGTCTAGTCCGCGCTTCAGAACGTCTTTTATCATTCTCCATGTCAAACCCAACGCCCCGATCGTCCACCTTCAAGATTCCGAGCTTCAAAAATTCGGCACTCTTTGAGCAAGCCATGACCCATCGATCCTACGCCCACGAAAAAACAAAATCAGCAGGCCTTCAACCGGGCAGCGACAACGAGCGTCTAGAATTTTTGGGCGATTGCGTGCTGAATTTTGTCACGGGTGATTTTTTATATGAACATTTCCCAGACAAAGCCGAGGGCGAACTTACCACATTACGAGCGGCCTTAGTCAATGAAGCCCAAGTAGCAGCCTTTGCAACTGCGATCGGACTAGGGGAACATTTGAAACTAGGCGTTGGGGCCGAACGAGATCGATCGCGCGATCGGGCCAGCGTCTTGAGCAGTACGTTTGAAGCGTTAATTGGTGCGTATTATTTGGACTGTGACGGCGATATTGAATCTATTCGTATCTATCTGGAACCCGTCTTCGAGTCCGTCATTCCGGCCTTAGAAAATATCGCCACCCAAATCAACTACAAAAGCCAACTTCAAAATTGGGCACAGGTCCATCACCAGAAAACTCCTGACTACAAGATAGTCACCAGCAGCGGACCCGACCACTCGAAAACATTTACCGTGGAGGTTTCCGTGGCTGGGCAAATGCTAGGGAGAGGAATGGGCCAAAGTAAACAAATTGCAGAAAAACTCGCCGCTCAGCAAGCGCTAAAGAAAATCTCATGACCCTGATTATTGCAGGCGATCGCTCCGGCAGCGGCAAAACCACCATTACTCTCGCTATCCTTGCGGCTCTTCGTCAAAAGCAAATTGAGGTGCAATCGTTCAAAGTCGGACCCGATTACATTGATCCCATGTTCCACGCCCGCATCACCGGACGGCCTTGCTACAATTTGGATCCCGTTCTCACCTCTGAAGACTACGTTCAGCAAACCTTTCACGCTCACACGCAAGGTCAGAGCCATGCCCTAATTGAAGGCGTGATGGGGTTGTTTGATGGAGCCGCGATGCCCATAGGATTTGGCAGTACAGCCTTTATTGCGAAATTATTGAAAACTCCGGTGCTGTTGGTCGTCAATTGCCAAAGCACCTTCCAATCGATCGCCGCCCTCATCCATGGCTATCGAAGCTTTGACCCAGCGGTAACGGTCATGGGCGTAGTGTTGAACAAAGTCGCCAGCGATCGGCACCTCACCTTACTCAAGGCTGCGATCGAACCGTTGAATATTCCGATTTTTGGCGTGTTGCATCGAAAAGATGAAATTAAATTGCCCGATCGCCACCTCGGCTTAGTTCCAACGGACGAGTTGCCGCAACTTAATCAAGCCTTCGATCGCTTGGCTGAATTGGGACTGCGATGTTTTGATTGGGATCGCTTGCTGCCGCTATTGACAACGACACCGACATCCGGGGTTAAGCTCAATCCAGAGGTAACCCCACTGATTATGCCCGTTCGGATTGCGGTTGCTCGCGATGCGGCCTTTAATTTTTACTACGCTGATAATTTAGAACTCTTACACACCCTCGGAGCCGAACTCGTTGAGTGGAGTCCCTTAAGGGATAATCAGTTGCCAGACGGGGTACAAGGGCTTTATTTGGGGGGAGGATTTCCTGAAATGTTTGCCGAGCAACTTGCCCATAACGTGCCAGCTACCCGATCGGTGCGCCATTGGATCACGGCTGAACTGCCGACCTATGCGGAATGTGGTGGCCTGATGTATCTCTGCAACAGTATCCGAGATTTTCAGGGCCAAGACTATCCCATGGTGGGCGCGTTACCAACCCAAGCCATCATGGGCAAATCCCTTACTCTGGGCTACCGTAATGCGATTGCTAAGGTCAACACCCCGATGCTACGAATTGGCGATCGGCTCACGGGCCACGAGTTTCACCGATCGGAAATCACCACCTCTCCCATCATGCCAATCTACCACCTCAAACGTTTAGAGCAATCAAAGAGCGAGGCTCCTATTCCAGAAGGTTGGGGACGGGACAGTTTTCAGGCATCTTACTTACATCTTCATTGGGGAGCTACGCCAGAATTTCCGAAGCGTTGGTTATCCGCATGTCAGGGATGGTCCAAGAACGGGATATTCTAATGAGTGATGAATTAGACAGTTTCGTGGACGTTCCCATGACCGGATTGGTTGAGCAACTGACCCAAAAACTCGCCTCCCTCGATCGTCAAACCGACGAACTGAAGGCGAAGCTCGACCTAACTTACGATAGCTATCTCAACGTTTTACAGAGGGTTTTACGTCAACAGGTGCTGCTGGCCTGCTACCACATTTGCACCGAAGGCTACCCTGAAGAATTTGTCAAACTCTCTATGACTCAGCGCTATGACCTCCAAAAGCAGATCAAAACGATCGCCAAGGATATTGGTTCTGTACTCACAACAATTTTAACCGATCCCCCGCCTCCGACCGTTCAAGCGCCCAGCTTTTTTTCCATGACCCCTGACAGATTTATGGCAGATGATGACGAATCAGACGGGCAGACTTTCACCATGGGCCTAGACCCAACTGCATTGTCAGAGTTTTCGGCAGGATTTTCTATTTCGCGGGTGGAGGCGATCGGCGAAATTTTTGAAGATGACGACGATGAAATTGACGATGATTCTGATGATGACGACGATTCTGACGAGGTGGATGAGTCGGATGATGATGAACCCGACCCGGAACCGAGCGATCGGCGAACGATGACCGAAGCAGATGCCCGTGAACTGCAAGCCATCCTAGCCCAAGTTGCGGCAGCCATCACGGCTAAAGAACCTAAAACTCCAGTCGATCATGTTTTGTCTTGGCAAGATGGAATCGAACGCACCATTCAAGACAAACTTTGTCAAGCGGCCTACCAAATCAATCAAGCCTTGAAAAATGCTCAATTAATCCCCCTGAAAGTTCCCGATCGTGCCCTAGAAGCAGCATCCCGAGCCGATGGCGATGGCGCAACCAAAATCCCTCATGTGATCCAGATGTTGGTAGAACTGGGACGCTTTGAGTCAAAGTTAGACAATTCTGATAGCATCTCTGACAAAACGTCTGATAATAACGACGATTCTCCGGGTGAATCCAAAGAACGACCGTCAACCGATTCACCGGGTAATCCCAAATCATCGAGAAATCCCGCCGCCGATCGAAAACAACGATCATCGATGCAGCGAATTCCGACCTTGACCCATGTGACGGCGTTGCAAATTCGTCTCGCTGAAGTTGAATTTCAAGATCCGCTATTGATGCGTTGGCGGCGACGTCTACGGGAACACACTCTAGAACTGCAATCTCTCACCCGAGAATATCGAAAATATCAACGAAAACGATCGGTTGCTGAAGCCCAAGTCGCATGGCGATCCACCTGGCTGAATGATGTTTGAAGCAGAAAACAACTGGGCGAAAGCTGGGCCTAATCAATTTGAGCTTAATCGACCTGATCTAAAGATTGCGATCGTTGGAGATGTTCATGATCAATGGGACGAAAACGATCGGGATGCTCTCCATGCGCTGAATGTGGATCTGGTTTTATTTGTCGGAGACTTCGGTAATGAATCAGTAAATATTGTGCGTCAAGTCGCGGCAGTTGATATTCCCAAAGCCATAATTCTCGGCAACCACGATGCTTGGTACAGTTCGACTCGCAAAGGCCAAGAAAATTGTCCCTACGATCGAACCTTAGAAGATCGGCTTCAACAGCAGCTTGACCTTCTAGGCGAGACTCATGTGGGCTACGGCAAGCTGGATTTTCCTGAGTTAGATCTTTCGATTGTGGGCGGGCGACCGTTTAGCTCCGGCGGACCTGAATGGAGCAATAGACGCTTTTATCGCGATCGTTACGGCATCCATAACATCACCGAATCCGTTGCAAAAATTGTCGAGTCGATCGAAAGTGCCACTTGCAATAGACGAATTCTGATTTCTCATAATGGACCCGCCGGATTAGGGGCCAATCCTCACGATCTCTGTGGCAAAGATTGGGAACCTATTGGCGGTGATCATGGCGACCCAGACTTGCAGGACGCGATCGGACAAACCTTCTCCATCGGTAAACCTCTCTCTCTCGTTACCTTTGGTCACATGCATCACCGCTTACGTAACCGTCTTGGCGATCGAAAGCGGTGGTGTGTCACTCCAGAAACCGCCTATTTGAATGCCGCCTGCGTTCCCCGCATTGTCAAGACTGATACTGGGGTTCAGCGATTATTCTCTGTGGTAACGTTGCAAGGTCAGACGATTACTAGGGCGGCCATTGTCCGGCTGGATGCGCGCCATCAGGTCTGCGATCGGGATAACTTAATGATGTCTTAGATCTCTGGTGTTTGAGGGGTTTGATTCGATCGGATCTCTTAAAGGACAGTCTTAAAACCATAGAAAATTCTTAAAAATCTTCAAATGATTTGAAAAGTGTGAACAATGTCGCTACTATAAACAAAGCGATCTGGATAATTCAGACTGCTATGATTGGAGAGGTGGCAGAGTGGTCGAATGCGTCCGACTTGAAATCGGATGTACGGAAACGTACCGTGGGTTCGAATCCCACCCTCTCCGTTCTACCTGTATAGGTTTGCGCGGATCGGTCTCATAATGTTTTAGCTTTACAACGTTACGTAACGGATTTCCCATAAATCTCATCTGAAAACGTCCAAAAGTAGATAAACTACAAATACAATCCAGTAAAGACAGCCCTTTAAAAAACATCTCCTATGAGCGTAGTCAGCCAAGTTATTCTCACAGCCGACGATGAACTGCGGTATCCCACCAGCGGTGAACTCAAGAGCGTGCAAGAGTATTTCCAAACCGGGGCACAGCGAACACGCATTGTTGCCACTCTCTCCGAGAATGAGAAAAAAATCGTTGACGAATCGGTTAAAAATCTCTGGAAAGTTCATCCTGAATACATTTCTCCCGGCGGAAATGCGTTTGGAGGTCGTGAACGTGCCCTTTGTGTTCGTGATTATGGTTGGTACCTTCGCCTTGTCACTTACGGCGTTCTAGCGGGCGACAAAGACCCAATAGAGAGCATCGGTCTAGTAGGAGTGCGAGAAATGTACAATTCTCTTGGCGTTCCTGTGCCCGGTATGGTCGATGCTATTCGATGCCTCAAAGCCGCATCTTTAGGCTTGCTCAGTCAAGGGGATGCTGACAAAACAGCGCCTTACTTTGACTTTATCATCCAGTCAATGTCCTAATCCTGGTGGGATTACGGACCCTTGTAGCCATACCTTGGTTTTTCTGAAATAAGCTTTAACTGTATTTTATGGTTGAAGCTTATTTCATATTGATTCTTAATAAAAAGTCCCTAGCCGATCGGGTTCGAGCAGTCCTACACTAATAAAGATTGCGTGAGTACGTTTGAAATATTATGAGTTTGTCCATACTAAAGATAGCAAAGGTTCCATCGGTTAGTCCCCGTTCTTTCAACCCACCACTTATGTTTTCCACCAGTAACAGTTACGCTGGGCCACTAGTCAAAAACTTGTCTATCCGATCGTTGCGTTACCAGAGCCATCCCCTCACTCGCCTCGTACGTGATAGCCTCGCTCCAACCCTTCAGTCCGTCATAGTTCTTTTAGTAGGCCTTGCGGTCTGCACCCTCGTGCCCAATGTGACGGCAACCATTGACATTCCACAGCACCAGACATCAAAGAGTAATTGATTCACGATAGATTTGATGACCTACACGATGGGGCTTCAATGAATTGTGTCTCGAAGCGTTTGGGAACCCTTAGTTTCGTGACTATTAATGTTCACCCCCGTTAAGTGTGAACTAATGATTTTTTATCTATGTGAACTAATGATTTTTGATCTATATAAGAATGAAATGTGATTAAGATTTTCCTTGAAGTTGCACGATCGTAAGGATTTGGCGTTAACTGTTGCGATTTGGTTACAAAACAAATTATTTCTCCATTAACTTGTTTCGGTTTACCGCCATAATCTGCCCTTCATCTAGAGGTTCGTGGTTTAATAAACGTTGCGAGAGTTAGGTTTTACGCCGTTTCCGGAATGCTATCCATTCTCAAAATTTTGGGTTTTGCTCCTTGGCCATCGCACTGAGTGCTTACTCCGGATTGAGTGTTGTTATGGATCGTCTCGTTACACATCGGTAAAATTGAGCTTTGAGGGACTTGTTGCCCTGAAGCCCTAGCTAGGAAGCGCATAGTCGCTGATTTTATCAAAGAGAACAAGCCCCGAAGGAGTCTT
>JANXNM010000454.1 GCA_025354065.1 Synechococcales cyanobacterium 340R_concoct_173_sub
CATGGCTAAGGATAACGCTTTGTGCTGAGGGATACAAGAACTAGCGTTTCAGGCTCTGAGATTTCTGAATTTGGAATTGCTGTTGGTTTACTGAAGCTGAATCGATCGGTTCAATAATTTATGATTCAAGTCAGCATAACGATTGAGTTAGCTAGTTTATGCCATATGCCATTTCTATAGCACTTGATGAATACTCTCAACAAGCATCTCAATAAAGTTAACTGCATCACCAACAAGCAACTCATCAATATTCCATCGACTGCCAATATTAAAAGTTGGATCTATGTCAGCTTCATGAGCGATTTTATTTCTGCGATCAACAATTGAATTCAGTTGCTGCTTAACATCTTTTGAAAATTTATTCATCTGGACAGCTACCTCGTCCCACAATTTTTTGTCTGAGATGTATCTAATCGCTTCAGCAATTTTATCTGCTTGCTGAAAACTTTGGTACCCTAGACGCTCCCTAATTTCACTTTCTAACCAAGAAGTGTTATTTAGCCTATCCAGAATGCTACTCGATATTGTGGGAATCAAGTCTGAAACCGTGTACGATTGCTGGAGAAATGAATATCCTTGAGTTTGTTGGATTTCGGTTTCAATCCAAGAGGCAATATCAATTGCTGTTATCCGATCCTGACGCGCACCACCTAATGATACTTGAAAGCGTGAGAATGCTGATTGAGTTGTATTTGCTGAAGGCATAGGCTCAGAGCGTCTTCCTCGATGGATTTCTAGCATTCCCAAAGTCACAACTTCATGCACGTAATAATCCAACGCACTCACAGCAAGAACCAGTGCAGCACGCAACATATCTGACACGTCAAGCGCACCCGTAGCTTGAGCTTTGACAGAATTATGAAGTGCAATTAGGTCTCGAACGCGACCAATGCTGATGCGAAATTGGTCAAGCGCTGACTGCATACACGGAGCTTTCGGAACTTAGTACGATAATTCTGTCTGCTAAATCTGAGAAAGTTTGCCTGAACTCTTCCTGCTTCTGTTGATTTGCAGTTAGAACAATTCCTGTTTGTCCTAACTGCTGACGGCTTAATGCATAAACTGGGGTTCGATGTTCCTGTGACAGAGCAATGAGGCTATTAAAGTTTGAGATTTTTGCAAGAGAAAAGCTGCTTTGAATTCCCTGGTCTTTATAAATCTGACTCGGTAGCATCATATTGCTTTGATTCAGGATTGGAACCAGCTTATTAGAAACGGCTTCCTCAATTTTTCTAATCCAAGTTTGGAATGCAGCAGTTTCTTTACCTCGAATAATTCGATAGTTTTGAACGATCGTGCCCAAGAAACGAAGATTAACATTAGGGAAAGGATAATTAGCCTCTCTTAAAACTTGAAGTGAGCTTGCTGACCTCGCCCACGCATACCATTTTGGCAGAACCTTAGCTAACGAATCGATCGCCATTACAGAGAAAAAGTCAGCAGTGGTAGGTACTAAGAAAAAGTCACTGATCATCAGCAAATTCTGGTTAATTGAGCCTAAGCTGGGACTCATATCAATCAAAATATAGTCTGCATTAAACTTAGCTGCTGTTTTCTCAAGTAAATCATTGATAGAACCTGGTAAGTTCTTAAGCGCTTGAATTGAACCACTTAACTCTTGAGCGATACCTAGTGTTACTTCATACTCAGCAAAGCCAACATGCCCAGGCAATAGAAATAAATTATCTTGACCTTGTACAGGGATGCAATCAACCGCTTCAATTGCTCTCGGCTGTGACTCAAATGCAGGAGCCAATCCTGTCTTTATGTTTGAAGTTGTATTGTAGATTTCTTGAATTCT
>JANXNM010000456.1 GCA_025354065.1 Synechococcales cyanobacterium 340R_concoct_173_sub
TTGTTGTCAGCCAAGCCCCAAATACAATCGGAGATCTTAATTTCCCTAATGACTGCCTCAACGATTCAGCCAAACCGACAACCTTGAATTCCATAGCGTCACCCACGAATACATATTACCTCTGACCAGTCTGCCCCATCCCTTATCAACGGGTCTCCACAGAAATACCCAAAAAATTAGAGACCGATCGATAAACTTCTTCCCCACTGCCTAGAAAACCCTGAGATCTGTCCTTAATGTAAAGTTATGTAACTGTCTTGACGCTAAAACAGCTTGACAGCTTGACAGTTTCCGATCAGCCAAGCTAGTGTATATTTAACCCGGGTCAATCAAATAAAAGTCGTATGCAAGATAAGCAGAAAGTTACGTTATATCTCCCCTCCGACCTCCATCGCCAACTTAAAATCCGGGCGGCGGTTGATGCGGAGCCGATGTCTTCTTTAGCAGAGCGGGCGATCGGGTTTTATTTATCCCACGGGGATATAGTAGAACGAGCGGAGAACCATGGTGCGACCCATCGCATTTATAGCTGTCCTGAGTGCGAAACCCTAGTGGTCGTGCAGGAAGGCGCAATGCTTGCTCTTGGTCAACATGCTGCTACCGTCACAGACGATCTAATTGGATTCCCTAGTGAGGAACTCCTAGTGCCCTGCTAGAACGGCCAATATGATTAGTGTTCTGAGTTGCTGTCAAAGACGTTTTAATTGAGGTGGATCGCACTATGCAAGAAGAGCTAAGTATCCTAATCCAGGCTCAATATCCTTTAATCTACCTCGTCACATCCGAGGAAGAACGTGCAGAGCAAGCGATCGCCTCGATCGCCGAACAAAAGCCCGAAAAGAAGCTATTTGTTTGGACTCTGACTGGGGGAATTCTTGAATATGGTGGATCCGGTTCACCCCAGAATTCTACGAAGCCGCCTCAACTGGCCCTTGAATTTGCAATTCGTCATCGCGACGCAGCCATCTTTGTTTTCAAAGATCTGCATCCTTGCTTAGAAGGTGCAGGCAACGCAGAGGTTATTCGTTGTGTTCGAGATGCGATCGCATCCTTCAAAGGG
>JANXNM010000491.1 GCA_025354065.1 Synechococcales cyanobacterium 340R_concoct_173_sub
AGCCAAATGGAACGATATTACAACCGTGGTAATTCATCATCGGATTGGAAAACTCGCGATCGGTGAAATCAGTGTTTTAGTAGCGATCGGGAGTCCGCACCGAGGTGAAGCTTTTGCGGCTTGTCAGTATGCGATCGATACATTGAAGCATAATGCGCCAATTTGGAAAAAAGAACATTGGGAAGATGGGAGTAGTAGTTGGGTGAGTATTGGGGCTTGTGAACAGGTTGATTGTTAATGGTTGATTGTTAGTGTGATGATTTGGAGACCATCGGATTTTCAATAGAGTCAGAAGATTATTATTTTTCTATTGTAATCCCACGGTCTCTGATCAGCCATAGGCTATCGCCCACCCTAGTCCCCAACCGCTCTTGAGCATTACCACAATTCAACGCAATCTCCACAAACCCATAACTTCCCACAATAGCAACTAGTTGTCCAACCCCTGATTCACTATAGTTTTTTTGAATGGGGAGTATATGATCTGGTAAATGAATGTTCCAGCTTTCTAATGAATTCAAATCAAGCCTCAGATTAGTAATTAAATTGCCAAATCGATCGACGGATTGAACTATTCCCTGTTGTTTGCCCTCGGAATTTACCGTAAGTAATTCTGGTAAACACACTAAACTAGAAACTTCAATAGCACTCCCCAAAGCCTCGATCGCAACCCCAGCAGAAATATGGCCCGCGACTGAAGCAAAAATATCACGCCCATGAAACGTCGAACTCGGACTTAAGGTACGCCAATATTGAGGCCGATCGAGTTCAACAGCAGAAGTAATAGGACTATCATGAATCCCGGTTAGAACTCCATTATCAGGGCCAACAAAGATACCCTCTGCTGTCGTAAAAGCAATAGATCTACGATCGCTCCCAACACCCGGATCAATCACCACTAAATGAACCGTATTCGACGGGAAATAACGATAGGCACTTTCCAAATGAAATCGTCCAGCGACAATATTTTGTGGAGCCACATCATGGGTGAGGTCCACAATAGTCACCGTCGAGCAAATTCCAAAGACCACACCCTTCATCACCCCAACATAGGTATCTTGGGTACCAAAATCAGTCAGCAGCGTCAGAATACTCATAATTTATTCGACCACGAAACATCATATACAATATAGTCAATTAACATAAATTTCCACATTTTAATTTAGATATGCTAGCGTAAATACAATCCAGTATTGTCAGATGAGTGAAGCCTTTACACCTGCACCATCATACTGAATAAACTTCTATAAATTAAGGAAAATTAAATGATATTTATGCAACTTAAAAACTTATTTAATCCCCATTCAACCTCTGCCGATCGATTAATAGAGCTAAGTCACAAAGCCCATCGAATCAATCTAAAGCGAGGATTAGCCTCACGTCTGGCCACCGCAAAAGCACAGAACAATTCAACCCTAGTTAAGCTATTAGAGTCTGAAGCGCAATACCTGGAATCCTAACACTGCCACTTTCGTGAAGTTGTGTTAAAGTAGCGAATCTTTTTTCGTTAATGCTTTGATGCAAACCCCGCTGGAGTGCCCATTATGAACGCTCGTTTAAATCGTTGTACCTTAGTGGTACAGAACTTAGTCACGGCTACAATTATTTTAGTTGGAATGAACTCAGCCCAAGCCCAAAATCCCGCTGACTTGATTCCGCCCGCTCCGAATTCCTATGCTATAGGAAACACATTGAACACAACATTGGACTATACCAATAGTTTACAACCCAAAAATCCGCAAACCGTAAGCACCCAAAATATAACCGCGTATCGAGTCATTATTCCCAGTGACAATCCAACATTACTTAACCAAGCAAAATCGATCGAACCAACTGCATTTATTCAATTAGTTGATAGTCAGCGGGTAATTCAGGTGGGACTTTTTGGCACCGAGGCATTAGCCCTTCAACAACTCGCCCGGTTCCAAGCGACCGGAATGCCCGTGAGAATGCGGCGAGGGAATACACTAGAGGCACCTAGGGCAATGATCCAGACATCTGTAACAATGCCAACGACAATACAAACAACCCCAATGCCACCAGACCTATCACCTGGGGCTGTGCCGCCTTACTCCTCAGCAGCGCCTTTGGGCAATCCATCAATAGGCTCGATCGCTCCCAACACTCCATCTAATACCTTATCGAACAAAGGCTTCTATGTGATTATTCCAACAGTGACCACAGAGGTAAACTATGTGCAATCTCAACTCAACCAAGTGGGAATTCCACCGCAGTATATTCTTTTTCGCGATCGGCCCTTGGGCTTACACTATGCGATCGGAACTTTTAGCAAACGCTCAGAAGCTGAACGACTTTCAGATATCATCCGCGATCGGACTAAATTTGATGCACGGGTTTATCATGAGCGTTAAGATTGAATGAATGCTAATTTGGGGTTCCCATGCCATTTAATTTAAATCAGCTCGCAAAAACGCTATCCTATTTTGAAGCGATTCCTCTATTGAGTAACTTTCAACGAATGTTTCACCCCACTCCACCCCCGCAGCAACCTCAAATTGTCCTTTCATCCACAGGTGAAAAGATATTGTTTGATTTTAGAACCCAAATCGATCTAACCCAGACTTGGGGAGCAGTCGATGATGTTGTAATGGGTGGGGTGAGTGAAAGTGGCATCATCAAAAGCATTGAAGGTGCGCTTTTTACGGGAAATGTCTCGACGGACCAGTCTGGTGGGTTTGTTTCGGTGCGCACCCGGAATTTTCCAGAGCCACTGGATTTATCGATGTATCAAGGGCTAGAACTCAGGTTAAAAGGGGATGGCAATCGCTATAAGTTCTTTGTTCGCAGCAGTTTAGGGTGGGATACTCTGGCCTATGCTTATGCGTTTGATACGATCGCTGCGGAATGGATTACGGTTAGGGTTCCATTTTTGGATATGGTGGCCGTGCAGCGCGCAAAAACCGTAGACAATGCACCGCCAGTGGATATTAGGAATCTCCGATCGCTACAATTTATGTTGAGTAAGTTTGAATACAATGGGCAACTGAATCCTCGATTTACGGCAGGTCGATTTAGTTTGTCTATAGAATCGATTCGGGCCTATTAATGATGGAAGACAATTTCGAGAAACCCTGGGCTACAGTCATCTGACTTGGTATAGTACTCTAGGTTGAATCATATAAATAGGAAAATCTTATGTCTGATACGAAGTCTGAGACAACTGGCGGAGATGCGATCGATATTGCGATCGAGAAGGGCATTGATTTTGATGGGTCGGCCATTCCCTCGGCAAAACTAGAATTGTATAAGAGCGTAATGGGTATGGAGGCCGATCGTCAGCGCAGTGGAGTCTCAAATACAATGCGATCGAGGATTGTGAGGATTGGGGCAAAACATATTCCTCAAGATGAATTGAATGCCAAACTGGAAGCAGCAGGATTTGCGCCGTTGAAGGATAAGGATATTGCTTTTTTCTATGGTCCTAAATAGGTCGTGATTAGTTGTCTTCTTAATTAGTTATCTAAAGTGATTACTAAATCGTTAGTTCCATTTATGAAGGCTAAAACTCCGCCGATCGATCTGTCTGTAACGGTCGATCGTCGGGGTAGTTTTTTGGTTTTGCGGTATGAGATGGCGGGCACGATCGAGTCTATTTTACTGGCTGAATGTGAATATCCCACCCGACAAATGGGGCTTTGGGAGACAACTTGTTTTGAATGTTTTTTTGGAGTTCCGGGCCAGGATTGGTATTGGGAAGTGAATCTTTCGACAGCAGGACATTGGAATGTATTTAAATTAGATGGATACCGATCGGGATTACGGGAAGAACTGGCGATCGAAGAACTTACAGTATTGATCGACCGATCGGCATTTTCCTTAGAAACACAGTTTAATTTGAGTCTACTGGGATTAGAGACTAGCGAGCTTGAGCTTTCGGTGACGGCGGTGATGGCGGATAAATTAGAGGAGATCAGCTACTGGGCAGTATGTCATGCGGGAGTAGAAGCAGACTTTCATTTGCGGGATAGTTTTGTGATAAAAATGAGTTTAGTTTGACAATTTGAATCTAAATCATTCCAGATAGTATTTCATAGAGCGTCAAAACTAAACTAAAATCAAGTTCTCGATCGGATTTTGTGGGATGCGGGATATGGGGCAATCGTCCCTGAAATAGAGACGATCGGCTATGGTTTTATATTCTGAATTAATCGATAAATCCTTTAATATTTTGCGATCGGAGTTCTTCTTATCCAACTAAAATTCATAATAGAGTGAGTTCAGATTTTATAGAGATTCATGCGTCGAGGTACTATCTTCTATCAGCTTTTCAAACGATCGCCGATTCTTCTCTTTGAGTTGTTGGAATCATCGCCCGATCGGGCATCCGAGTATCGGTTTGATTCGGTGGCTGTGAAGGAACCAAAGTTTGAGATTGATGGTGTATTTCTTCCACCTGAGAGCAATGATCCGGGTATTGTTTATTTCTGCGAAGTTCAGTTTCAGCATGATTTTGTTTTGTATGAGCGACTCTTTGCTGAATCATTGGTCTATTTTTATCAAAATCGAGAACAGTTTTTGGATTGGCGGGCTGTTTTGATTTATCCATCAAGATCCCTGGAACAATCTCGTATCTTGCCTTATGAGGATTTGATTAACAGTCACCGGACAACTCGTATTTATTTAGATGAGCTTGGAGAGATGGAGTCGTTGCCGTTGGGGGTGGCGTTGATGGTGTTGACGATCGTGGATGATGAGCTTGCACCGAAACTTGCGAGAGATTTGCTTGCGAGATCAAAGCAGGAAGTTGGCCTTCCAGAGGTGGGACGTGGCATTATAGAGATGATCGCGACGGTGATGACGTACAAGTTTATTAATTTAACTCGGCAGGAGGTTGAAGCGATGATCGGAGTAACACTTCAAGAAACCCGTGTCTACAAAGAGGCAAAAGAAGAAGGAAGGACTGAAGGAGAAAAAGAAGGACGAAAAGAAGGACGAAAAGAAGGGCAAAAAGAAGGACGAAAAGAAGGGCAAAAAGAAGGACAGTTGACGCTGGTGCGACTTGTGATCCGGGAAAAAATAGGTAACGTTTCTCAGACCCAGATGCAACGGATCCAGAAGTTAGGATTGGAGGAATTGGAGCGGTTGACGATCGCACTTCTATCTTTTGAAACGAAAAAGGATTTGAAGAATTGGTTGGATGATTT
>JANXNM010000512.1 GCA_025354065.1 Synechococcales cyanobacterium 340R_concoct_173_sub
CCATTAAGTGCGATCGGGCGGGTGACTGTGAGATTGTTACAGTTGAATCGATCGGCTCGTGTGTCTGTGCGTAGAGTTTTGGCTGAAGCTAATGTCTGGAAAGCCCCATGAGAATGAAGAAGTATTTTTTAACTCTCCCCTTCAGCGTTTAGGGTTCCAACTTTCCAAAATGATCTCTCACTTCCCGATGAATAAACCGATCGCCGCCCCATCACCCCAGTAATCGATCGTAAACTCGGTAAACTTTCCTGCAAAAGCCAAAAGTTATTGGAAAAGAGTTCTGGAGGGAATCGCAGCAAGATCGCCCCTTCACTAAACCCACGATCGCATCATCACAAAAACATCGATCGCCTTCCCATTCTTCTCTTCAGCGTTCATACTTCATCCTTTCCAAAATGGTCCCTCACTTCGCGATGAATAAACCGATCCCGATCGCAAATATGCTCGATCATCTGCCGACCAGAGCATATCAATAGTAGGAGCTTCGCAGAGTTACCTCTTTATTTTGGTAGTTCTGAAACCGCTTCCAGAAGGGGGATTATAGATTTCGAATAGAATCGTTCTCGATGAAGCCCACCTGCTTCAATGGCCCGAAAATATCCCGTTATGCAGTTTCGTTGCATAATGTGTTTATCAACATAATGTATGTCGTCCCAGTCTCCTGTATTACCAATGGCAATCGGTTGCCAAGGCTTCTTTGCTTTCTCCGAGCTTGGAATCGATGCGGAATAAGCGAGAAGTCCAATAATACCTGAAGCAAGACGAGCATAACCAGTATAGCCAGAATGAGTACAGTTCACGCTTAAATTCTCAAAGATCCCCGGATTTAAGAGTCCATTGGTTCCAACTGCGGTAGTTCCCTTGGCATTAAAGTAAACTTGATTCAAGGTTAAATCCCATTGAGGAGAGTGATAGTTCAATGCATAGTGCCGAGGTTTGACGTGCTGAATAGCAGGCTGCCTCTGTCTCTGCGGATAAGCTGCACCCAATAAAATAACGCTATGAAGATTAGAAATATTAGGATTGAGTTCCAGTGCTTTTATTAGGATTGCAGCACCAAGACTATGACCAGATAGAGTAACTTCTTCTTTTCCACATTCGAGCGTCTCCAGTAGGCGAATAGCAGCTTCTTTGGTACGATTCTCGGACTCGTGAAAATTAGCAATGAGCTTAGTTGGATTTCCTTCTAAGGTATTCCACTTGAACTCTTCGATCTGTAGTTCCCAGTGAAGTTTTTTAGCGAACTTCCGATATTGTTCGGTGATCAGTGATTCTGGCTTAAGCTCTGTAAATCCATGAATGTGAATTAGCTTCATCGCAGTTTTTCATCTGATAGATCATCTTAACCAGAGTACCCAAATTGGACTTATTCCATCGATCGCTGTAATACGGTATTTCTACCTGAGGAGAGTCATTTATGCCTAAGTATAAAATCCTGCAAGAAGGAGCATCGTATACGTTTCAATCGTATTGCGAAATGAATGCGGAGCCAGAAGATATTCTTTCAGACCTTGGCTATCAGCTATTGACAGCGCGTTTG
>JANXNM010000545.1 GCA_025354065.1 Synechococcales cyanobacterium 340R_concoct_173_sub
GCCCGACGCAACGATTACCGTACCGCTTGCAAGCTTCAACCCACTGACTAACACGATTACCTACACTCCGACTCTTGTATCTGCTACCAATGCCGCTGGTTTTCAGCATTTAGCGCAAGAAACAGCAAATATGAGGAAAGAAGTGTCAGGAATCCATAAAGTGCTTGAAGTTGACTTATACCAATCGCCTACAGGCAAAATTGTGGCACCTAAAGCAGAGTGTGAGGTACTTCAAGCTGTTATGAGTGTTTCCCCGCTTGCTGCTGTTCCTTTAATCAAAACACTGCCGCAAGAGATGAAGGTGCTAGCAGCTATGAATCACATGTATAGCGGGCATCATTTGTTGGGTAGAGTTCAATTACCTAGCAATCCTATGGATACTAAAGCCCCTGTAGTGGCACCTTTAACTACGGTCGGGATGATGTTGAGTATGTACTCCAATACGATCGCAACCGTGGGAATTCCTAGCACAATCTCAGCTGTGGACGCAAAAGGTCAGACAATTTTAACGCCGTTTCGTAATGCTACTGACGCAATTGAAACTACAAACGCTCATGTTCAGGGCTTGCAAACCGAGATGAGCGCGGTCATGGAGATGTTATTCAAAGTCCTGCAAAATCAGGAGATGGCGATTAATATGATTCACAAAGAAACATACAAAACTGATCTGTTAATTAAAGATACAGGGTGTAGAACTTCAGAAATAGCGGTAAAACGTCCCGGAGTGATGACACACGGGATAAAGAAACCGGGTTCTACAGCGATATTCAACTGGGATAATCTTTTTAAGGGTTCTGCATCTTATACCAGTGTTCCTATTTGGCAAGGAGACCTAGATAAGCAGCAGTTGGGGTTAAAAACAAATATGGAGGCACAAAAGGCCAACACGAGCGTATATTTCCCCATTAGCGGTACAGGCGATTCAGCCTTACCTAAGTTGAGCAAAAAAGGGAAAAAAGATAAGGAATGGGAGCGCTACGTAAAAACAATCAACGAGGGAGTTGAGGGAAGTGTATATCACGGTCCTGGTATGCCTGAATCTAAAATAGAAGATATTAAAGCGGGAATAGTCAAAAAGATTGTCACCGATACCGTGACTTTTATTGGTGAAGCAAAAGCTACCGTATAGTCATCAAAAAGCGCCCTATCACAAGATTTACCTAGGATAGGGCGCTTTTTACGTAAACTTTACCAAGTTAAATCACCCTGATTACTAATAGTTGCGGGTCTATTTGGGCGTGAATCGAATTGAGTTTTAATCAGATAGATTTTCATCACAATATCAGTCGGGGTTCCCTGGATTAATTCACCATCATTTGATAAAGTCAATGCCACTGAATTCAAGTTAATTGTAGTTTTACTATTTGCCTCCGTTATTACACCCGATAAGTAGCTCCAATCACTGGTTAAATCGCTGTTTCCATCAAGCAAAACAAACTTATTTAAACAGTTTATAAACCCTGTTTTATTGGCAGTAGCAACAAGTTTTAACCCATCGAGATAGTAGTCATAGGTAGGGTTTAGGCCGCTGTTGTCCGATCGTAGAACTTTTAATGAAGCCATAGTTATTACTTAAATGTTACTGGAAAAGGCACTTGTATTATAGCGTCAATTCCTTCGGGCTTCTTTTTGCCATTTAGTTTGATTTTGATGGTTTTTGTCCGTTTAAGTTTGCCGTCTCTTGCGATATATTTACCTTGTTTCTCGTCTGCCGTGCTGTCGGAAATAAACAACTTAGCGCTAGCTACTTCAAATCTCAAAATCTCAACTCTTTTACGAATATCGGACGGAATTGCAGCGGCTTGGAATGATACAAGATTTCCTATACAAATACTTTCAATAATAGGAGTAAAGAATGATTTACCCTCTGCTTCACTTGAAAAATATCCCTGCAATTCATGCCCGTCTGACAATTTAGCTGTAACTTTGATAGGACCAGCTTGAACAGGTTTAAATAGTTTTTTAAATTTATCCCAGTCAGCGGTTTTCTTTATGTTTGAGATTTTGAATGTCTTGTGTTTAGCTCGCCCGTCAATGGTTTGGGTTGCTCCATTAGCTCCAGAATAGTAATCAACATTAAGGATTCTTTCACTTAAATCGGCCCTCATCGCTCGCTGGATGCCTACCATAGCGATTTGGCCCACGTCTTTACTTTCCATATGAATTTGTTCAATTCTGGCTGTGTTTATCGATGTTTTTATACTTTCTTCACTACCTTGCAGAAAAGTATGAACTAAGGGGTCGGTAATATCAGGAGTATATTTTATAATCTTTTTCTCACCTAAGCTTGCCTCGATCGCTTGTTGTGTCATATTCCAGTGGGTTTGCACTCCGTTGGTAATCATGTACCCCAAATCAAATACAGCGTCTTCAGCTTCATCCTTTAAATTAGTAAAGAATGCCTTAGTATTCTTGTCTTTGCTAGATTCAGCCCAATCTTCTAGCTTACTGCTTAAAATCCATGGTTCACGGGGCTTATCCTTTCCATCTTTATCCTTTTCTTCTTTGTAGCCGAATAACTTGCGACCGCTAGCATATGTACTTAATAGAGCTTGTTTTTGCATAGCTGTACGCATTCCCGTCAACATTCCACTAATAGCGCTTTTAATTTCATCGCGCTGCTCATCCTCAATGCCTATAAGTATCTCAGGGTTTACTTGAGGGTATAAATTACGAGCTTTTTTTGTCGCTTGAATTCCGACCATTCTTACAGCACCACTACCAATCAAGCGCCCCGCCGCGCCATACATTTGGGCTTCAGTCGCTTTAAGTTCCTCCTCAATCTGCTTATCGGATTTATTCCAATCAAACGTGTAAAGCGTCATAGCTGAACCCATTACAATTTGGGAGAAATTAGACATCAACAACTCTCTAGCAGCACTTCCCAAGAAAAAGGCAAAACCCTTAAGACGTGCGGTACGACCCGCATTTAGACTATCAGACGACCAAGTTTTAGCCATATCCAACACGCGCGGCCCAATCTGCTGCTTAATCACATCCGCTAACATTGACCCCTTAAAGCTCGCTAGCGGATTCAGCTCGTTTAAAATCATCTCGGAATACCCCTTAGAACGACTTGTAATAGCTTGAAAAAAATCCCATCTCTATAATAGGCCGTGCTTAGCTAGCGACGGGTTTAGGGCTGTTACAGTGAGGGAAATCAAGAACTTTCGAGGATTCAATGACAAAAGGAAAACCGACATCTGTAGACGTACCTAACAGTACAATCGATGCAGGATACACGGGCAAGGGCGAACCCGCTGCTGATGCGGGTCAGCGGCTGATTTCTTCGATCGTCGGAGCACCGTCGGCATCCATCGTTTTTGGGGCAAACAACCTTAAAAAGATTTATATGCGTAAAAAAAAGCCGGGTGTCGGATACGAATATGAAGCGGTAGCAGTAGCGTCAGTTGATGCGATGAAGGCTAAGTTATACGAAGTTGTGTCAGGTTCTTCTTTCCCAGTCCGTACTATCCAATCGGCTGTGACTAATACATCTCTTGCCGGATCAAAGATCTTGAACGTAAAGCTCACGCCATCTGTAACCTATCAGTGGAACCAGCAAGCGGAGGCTTACGGTAAAGTACCCGCCGATGCTCGAACAGCCTTAGGCCAATTAGACGGACCTGGTACTACTAAGGCAGAAATCGTAAAACGCGCTTCAGGGTTCATCTTCAAAGAGATTTATGCAGGCATTCCCGCCGGAACTCTTATCACTCTAAAGGGGATTCGTGGGCGCTATCGCTACGCAGCAGCAACCGACGCTAGTGGAGGCGTGTACACGTCTTTCGCTGATGGTGACAAGTAAATCTAGTTTGAATGGATAGGATGTAAAAACTCCTATTAAGACACGAATTCTTTAAACAATAAGGTACCTTTATGAATTTTGTTCAGCTATTCCGTACTAAACTTTTACCGTCTTTACGGCAAAAATACGGGGAATCCAACGTAACCGCATCATCTGACCCAAGGGTTCCAGGTGTGAGCCTGACTATTCACCGGGAAAGTACCGCTAACTGCATGTTCGGTATTGACGAGAATGAACTCGGACTTAGCCTGACTTGTATTACACAGAACGTTAATACAGGCAACGAGTACTTCGTAATGGAGTCGCCAGAAGCGTTATTTGACAATATTTGCAACTTTGTTGACCAAAACAAGGAAACCCCTGTAGAAGGCCGTACCGCGATGCGACTTGAGGTGCTTGAGCAAGAGCTAGGAACTTTGACGGGTGTGAATGCCCCCGCTTTAGTCAATGGTGATTTGCCGGACGATTTTTCTGATGCCGCTAACATTGAGCGCGACATCAAATAGAAGATGCCTTACATACTGAAACGATCGCAGATTGCCAGAAACTCAAGGGAATCAATAATCATCGGGCCTTTGACTAGTACTGAGTTGTTGATAAATTTCGTAAACCTGAATCCTAGCGGACGTTTCATTGATGAGGTTAGCTCCTTTCGTTGGGAG
>JANXNM010000568.1 GCA_025354065.1 Synechococcales cyanobacterium 340R_concoct_173_sub
TTATTTGTTTTTTAGTTTATTTGATTTTAGAGGCGAAAGATACGATCGGACTGTCTTAAAACCTTACCCAAAACCGATCGAAGCTTACGCCATAGGTAGGAGACCAATCCCTTTGAGGCTTTCTCAAATTTGTAATAGAACAAAATATCAACGACATCTTCAAGTGTTAAAGGCCGGAGATAGTTCACGACCCGATCGACCAATCGGTCAGAATCCGCCAAATATTTTTTCAATCCTAGCTTTTCAGAACGAGTCCAAGACTTCAAAAAAACCTGATGCATTTCCTGTTGGTAGCCATCAAAATTTTGCCCCGTTCCTTTCAGATAACGATCGATGTACTTCACCGAAATCTCGCTACTCTCCATCGCATGACGAATTCCCTCACCGCCCAAAAAATTAATCGTCGAAACCGCATCCCCAACGGCAATCACGGAGCCATCAACATACTTATCCTTCAATCCTAAACTATAACGAACCGTACCACCATGACGTTCAACAATAGAATAGTCTGTGGGTTTGATATGTTGATCAATAATCAATTGAATATAATGCTTTAATGGCTGCATTTCTTTAACAAATTCATGGGGCAAATTAACAATGCCCGCCCCCACCTTCAATCGTCGATTCTCCATAGGAAAAATCCACGAATACCCTTTCGGCATCCATTTATAACCCAAGAAAAATGTCAATGCATTAGCACTCCGATCGTAAGCCGCCTCATCCACTTCAATCAAAAATTCCACCCCCGTTCCCGTAATCAATTCTGGTTGATCCTTTGGGTTGGCATACATCAGCGATCGGTTAGGTCCCGTCGCATCCACCAACAAGCGAGCCTCAATCACCACATCAGTCCGATCTCGGCGAACTTGAACTATGGTCCGATCGCCACTCCGATCGCCTTTTTCACAAGCCACAGTTTTATGACTAATATACAAACAATTCAGCCAGACCTCACTGCCATGGGCAATGGTTTCATCCGCTAAAAACGATCGTAACTTAGCAAAATCTAGAACACTTCCTTGAATTTGAGGCGATCGCCATTTTCCAGTTTGATTTGACGTAACAATAGAAATTTCATTCCAAAAACTACCCACAACAGATTCAGGAATTTGATATTTAGTTAATGTTTCATTTGGGGTTCCAGAACTCGAAAAACTATTAACATTAAAATTCTTATAGCGCTCAATAAGCAACACACGATGCCCCAATTGCGACAGCTTCCGCGCACAATGTCCACCCGCTGGCCCCGCACCCACAACCACAACATCAAAAGAATTGCTCACCGCTTCCATACTCGTCACTCTGAATTGCCCTTAGATATCGAGATATTGTTCTCAAATATTGTAATCTCGAATTGGATATGAAATAGACCATCAATAAAATCACTAGGATCTTAAAATCACGATCGAGAACTATAGTCCGAGAGCTTCCGCAGAGCATAATAAAAGCTAACTACGCTTACCAAAATTACTAATATTTGCGGATAAGCTGCAAACACCATCGCCAACTGCAACATCAGAAATACTAAAACAACCACACCCGGCATCAAAACAAGACCATATATCCGAGCCTTAGTTGCTAAACTTAACCGATCGAACCATGTTTTCGATCGCATTGCATCATGAAAGCTGGATGCCACATTCCACACTTGGGGATCAGGCGATCGCTCAGATTTACTATCGGGTGTTCTAGCCTCTGTTCTACGATCGGCTCGTTTTTGTCGAAGTTTTTGCTGAGCTTGCAGCAGTGGAACCAACGTTTCGTAGGCCAGATTGAGCTGTTTTAACTTAGCCTCAGCGCGTTCCTGTAAACGAGGACTGTGGGTAAACCTGTCAGGGTGCCATACCTGTACGAGATCCTTGTAGGCTTGCTT
>JANXNM010000613.1 GCA_025354065.1 Synechococcales cyanobacterium 340R_concoct_173_sub
GGGATGCCCCGGTGGAGGAAATTAAAAAGGTGGCGGAGAAATTCGTCAATGCGAATCAGTTTCCACCCCGCCCAACCTAATGCCGGGTAAAGTTCTTTAGTTTACAACGGGAGGGAAAGAACAGGTACCAGGTAACAGATCTCTGAAAGGTGCATTATGTCGTAGAAAATGGGGCTATAAGTTATTCTTATTTGAGGGCTGAAACGCAGTAGTGTTACAGTTTACAAGTCTTTGCGCGAGAAAAGAGGAACCCCAAATTCCATATCCCCCTCATATCCAAAGGTAATTCTCCTCTGAGAGAAAGAGAGAGTGAGAATTTTTGGTCCTCGTACATAACAAACTCATCTTCCGATCGCCATCCTACTTTTTCCATAAACTTTTTGTAGTCGTTACCGCATTCTTCCCAAATCTTTTTCTGCACTGAGAACCCAAAGTGACCGTTACTTGCTTCGACCCATAACCGATCGATCCGTTGTAAATCCCAACAAGGAAACTCCTCTAAATCTTTCCGGCTAAACCCATTGCCAAAATCTTTTCCACAAGTCTGAATCATTAGCTTATAAGTCTCTTTGTCAGCTTCCCTCCATTCACCATTTTTTAGAAACTGCTCCAACTTCGCATATCGTAACGGCTGCAATGCATCGATCCAAGAACGATCTATTTTCTCTTGATTTGGATATCTCACCAGGCAGTCATACGCTAAATAAACATTTTCAGGATTCGCCTTGTAAGCCCGTTGTACTAATCCATGCAATCCATCCGGTTCACACAGCACGCTATAGAGCAACACCGTTTCTCGCCACCAGTCTTCCGCAAAGTTTTCGACCAATTTAGCTTCTAGACCTAACCGATCGATTTCCATTGCCGCCAAATAGTTGCGAAAACTCAAGTGCGCAAAGGCGTATTCCTTCGGCACAGGCTCATAGAGTAATTCACTCACTTGCGCAATCTGATCCAAAAACACCGCCACATCTGCCCTCGCATCCAATGCCGCCAATGGTTTCTGCATTAGCAATAGCATTGCATCTTGCTTCACTTGTGCGGTGTTTTCCTGCACCATCGTCAGCGCAGCGCCCTGCAAAACCTGTTGGCGTTTCTGCGGCTTACTCAATAGCATCACAATCTTCTTCGCCGCCGGACGTGCCCCAAGCTGCAAATCACAGATTTCCTGATAAAGCTCTGTCCGTCGTTGCGGCAGTGCATCCTGCGGACAGAAGTAATGCAACCGTGCCAACATATTAAGCAATAAAGGATTCACGGCCATCTTTTCCAACTCCTCCGACGCATCAATTTGGCTAATCAAATCCTCAGAACTCCGATTCGCCTTATCGATCGCCTCCGCCGACAGCTTCCCACCTCGCCGCACTCTCGCCTGCGCGACAGACCACTTCCGTACAAACTCATCTCGTTCTTTCTTAGAAAACTCCTCCACAATCAGCGTCATCGGAATCTCAGGCATATGCGCTTTGTAGGCATCGTAGCCACCCGGACGCGAAGTCAAAATAAACCTTGAACTTGGATACGTTTCCATGGCCCGATGCATCCATTGCGCCACGATCGGGCGTTGGTCCTCTGCCACCTCATCAAATCCATCAAACAAGATCAAAGCTCGACCGCGATCGAGCAGATTCTCCGCCCACCTCGGCGGTAACTTCACCTCTTTCCACCCCCGCAAATCCCGCACAAACAACGTCATCAACTCCGGCAACGTCATCGTTGGATGGTCTGCGATTGTCCCGCGCCACTGCCGCAAATACAGCAAAAATGGTACCAATTTCGGCACGCCCCTCCGCGCATTCCCCTTCCCATAGCGATAGCTCAAATGCCGAAGCATCGTCGTCTTCCCTGATCCGCCACTCGCCAAGATCGCAACGTTGTTGTAGCTATCAAACTTTTGCGATCGTTCCAGCACATCCCATATTTCCAAACAATCTTCCCGGTCTCCCCGACTCTTTTTCCCTTTCCGCGCGATCTCACCCATCGAAAGCTGCATCCGCAACGGCACAAAGACATCCTCCAAATCCACCTGAAGAATCCCTTCCGGCTGCTTAGAATCATCCGTTCCATAATAATCACAGCAGCGTTCTGATTGTCGTTTCAGATACTTCTGCTCAAACCCCGAAAAAATCCACTTCCTAGCCTCATCTGCATCATCCATCCACTGCACAAACGATCGGGCATCTTGTTTCCCCCGTTCTGCATATATTCCACCCAGCGTATCCACAAAATTATCACTGTAGGCCAACCACACCGACGTAACCATATTCGCCGGAAGGACCATCAACGCCTGTGCCCAATGTTGCTGAAGCAAAAAGGATAAGAACGGAATTCCCGCTGCTCCTGACGGTGCCCATTTAATGAACTCACGCACCGACCTCGAAACATACCGATTCGACGATTTTCGAGTCGTTGGCACTGACGTTTCGGATTCAACAGGCTGGATTTTGGATGATTTCTCTTGTTCTTCAGACATAGCAGTAGGTGAGGAAAAACGATCGGATGTCCCCAATTCTACACCAGCAAAAAACAGATTTCAGATTGGGGGATGGAAATGGCCGATCGTATTCCCCTCAAACCAATCCCAAATGCTTCTGTAAAGCCGTCCGCATTGTCGCTACAGGAACTTCTGATTTACCTGTCCAAATCTTCAATGCCGCCGCACCTTGTTGAACCAGCATTTCTAAGCCATCGATCGC
>JANXNM010000618.1 GCA_025354065.1 Synechococcales cyanobacterium 340R_concoct_173_sub
GCCGAAAGATTCATTACACTTTCAAGTCTCTGACGGATTTGCCATTGTCGAATTAAAAGAAGTACGGAAGCGATCGCGAGCAATCCTAAATACCAAACCTGTACATTACTCACGACATCACTCACGGTTGAATTCGCTGTCGCCAAATGGTCAGACGCGATCGCCATCCACAAATTATTTATCGTTAATCCTACATTTAACCAGGGTAAGGTGAAAACTAAGAATGCGATCGTGGCTGAATATAATGTTGCTTTTGTATTTCGTTGAGATCCTAAATGCCAATTTTTAGTCCAACCCTCCCACAGCGCCCCAAAGGTTCGATACATTCGCAATAGTGCTAGATCGCCGAGATAGCCAAAATGTAACGAAAGTCCAGCGTTTTGAATCGCCCGAGCTAATTCCACGTCTTCCACAATTTCCGATCGCAACGCCCGATGTCCGCCAACCCGATCGTAAGCACTGCGTCGAAACAACATAAATGGACCCACGGCAAACATTCTGTCATTTTTCGCATCGGCAATCTCATCGGGCTGAAACGCTAAGGCAAACATACTAGCGACAATCGGTTGAGCAATCCACTCGCCCAAACAGCCACAAACAATGGTAGGCCAGCCTGTTAGCAAATCCCACTGATTAGTCTTAGCTGCCACCACAGCGGTCTCAATTGCGCCCGGTTTAAGCTGTACATCGGCATCTATGAACAATACATAATCACCCGTTGCACGGTCCATTGCCTGCGCACAAGCCCAATTTTTGCCCATCCAAATTTCGCCCGTGGGCCGATCGGTTCCCTGGATAATCTGCAATCGATCGTCACCTTCTTGGTCAAGCTTTGTCAAAATATCCCAAGTGCGATCGTTAGATTGATCGTCTACAACCAAAACAGAAAGCTGCTTCGAGCCTAGAGTTGTGCTGGCTAAGACCGATCGGACACAGGCTTCAATGTTGTCAGCTTCGTTATACGCCGGAATCATTACATCTACACGATCGGAAAAATTGGGTTGCAGAGCCGATCGCATCAAGCGATATTTCGATGAATTTTGTACCACGGGAATTAATCGTCCTGCAAAAATTGAACTAACCAATCCCCCGATCGTCACCAACCCCGTACTTAATGCAATCATCGCCCAGCCTAAGATCTCGCTGCCCATGGCCCGTCCCTGTTTGAAGATGAAGTCTGGTATTGTTACATGATACTGATAAATAGATTTGGCAAGTTCATTTGATTTTTCTGTAAGAAAAGTAGATTTTTGATTTCAAAGTTTTCAGATAGATTTGTCATCCGTTTTTTCAGACATTTAGTAGAGCGGTTATAACAATGCCTCGTGTACTTATTATTGATGATGATCCTGCGATCGCAGAATTAGTGGCGGTCAACCTAGAGATGGCAGGGTATGAAGTCAGTCTGGCGGCGGATGGCATAAAAGGGCAAGCAATGGCGTTGCAAATGCAGCCCGATTTAGTGATGCTC
>JANXNM010000712.1 GCA_025354065.1 Synechococcales cyanobacterium 340R_concoct_173_sub
TTAAAATAACCTCCATTCAATCGCCACCATGCTCTCCAAAATCCTGGCCCAGTCGATCGCAGACGATATCAGCAACACCATTAAACAAGGCTTCGAGATTAAAACAAGTCAAGTCCTCCACGGCGGAGACATTAATCAAGCCTATAAAATCACAGATCACGATCGCACCTATTTTGTTAAGATCAATCAGTCCGATCGGCGAACCATGTTTGAAGCAGAACTAGATGGCCTGAACCAAATTGCTAATACCCACACCATTCGTGTTCCAACCCCTATTTGTACGGGAATTTGTACAGGAACTGCCGAATCCTATTCTTATTTGGTACTAGAGTATTTATCGCTAGTCGCACTTACTGAGAAAACGCGCTATGAACTGGGAATCAAGCTAGCTGAACTTCATTTGGTTTCAGGGTCAACAGCATTTGGTTTGAGTATTAGCAATACGATCGGGACAACAGCTCAACCGAATCCCTGGACGGCAAATTGGATCGAATTTTGGCGCGACATCCGTATTAAATATCAACTTAATCTCGCAATTCAAAAAGGTGCAAAGTTTAGCGATGCCAATCAACTACTGGATGCAATTCCCACAATACTCAAAGACCATTCACCCAAACCCTCCTTAGTCCATGGAGATCTTTGGGGGGGAAATGTAGGAGCATTAGTCACGGGAGAAGTCGTGATCTTCGATCCAGCAGCATATTGGGGCGATCGGGAAGTGGATTTGGCAATGACAGAATTGTTTGGTGGATTTGGTTCAACATTTTACCGAGGGTATGAATCAATTTACCCGATCGTCCCTGGATTTGCTAAACGAAAAATTCTTTATAATCTGTATCACATTCTAAATCATTATAATTTGTTTGGCGGTAGCTATGAAGGACAAGCCGATCGAATGATGGGGTCACTCTTGAATTGAGGCATTTTTAAAATTTTCAACCTGTATAAATTCTTCCGGGTTCGGTTGCCATTGACATTGTTTAAAATTCACCCGGCCTGATTTGTTAAATTCAACGCCTTCAGATTCTAAAAGCGATCGTTGTAAGTAATCATTTCCCTCACGAAATGGAGATTCAGAGATTTCCCCTTTTGCATTAATCACCCGATGCCACGGCACATCTGCATCCGGCGCAACCCGAAATAAGGCATAGCCCACAACCCTTGCTTTGCGCTGCATTCCCGTTAAATTTGCAATCTGACCATAGGTCACTACTTTTCCGTAGGGGACGCGCTTTACGGTTTCATAGATTTGTTCATAGGTATTCATGTCTTACTCCATCAATCGCTGGGCTAGATCTAAATCAAAGAAGGTTGCATCGCCAATTTGATCTCTGGACGTTCCACCCGTCACCTGAAATGGATTCTCCGCATCCCCCAATCCATCAATCACTAAAGCCGCCGATCGAAATTCTTGCCCTCGCGTATAGTCATTCCAAGTCACAACGCTCTTCAGTCCTGCTGCTGTTGCCGATCGTAATCCCTGCTGAGAATCTTCCACAACCAAACAGGTTTCGGGATTAAGTTCTAATTCACGAATCACATGTAAATAAATATCAGGCGCTGGTTTTTTGGCTGGAACAATATCCCCCGCCGCAATCAAATCAAACCAGTCTGGACTATTCACATCCAGAGCCGTTTGCAATAATGTCATCACACTCCCAACCGAACTCGTCGTCGCGATCGCTAACTTCACTCCCGATTCCCGCGCGTCTTGAATCAACCGCCGAATTCCAGGCCGCAATCCAATAGAACCCTCTAAAACCAATTGATGATAGAAGCCTTGTTTCAATGTATGTAATTCTGTCGCAAATGCATTC
>JANXNM010000713.1 GCA_025354065.1 Synechococcales cyanobacterium 340R_concoct_173_sub
TTAAAATAACCTCCATTCAATCGCCACCATGCTCTCCAAAATCCTGGCCCAGTCGATCGCAGACGATATCAGCAACACCATTAAACAAGGCTTCGAGATTAAAACAAGTCAAGTCCTCCACGGCGGAGACATTAATCAAGCGTATAAAATTGCAGACCACGATCGGACCTATTTTGTCAAGATCAATCAGTCCGATCGGCGAACCATGTTTGAAGCAGAGCTAGAGGGTCTAAACCAAATTGCCAATACCCACACTATTCGGGTGCCAAAACCTATTTGTACTGGAATTTGTACCGGAACAGCCGAGGACTATTCTTATTTAGTATTAGAGTATTTGCCGATCGTCGCACTGACTGAGAAAACGCGCTATGAACTGGGAATCAAGCTAGCTGAACTTCATTTGGTTTCAGGGTCAACAGCATTTGGTTTAGGACAAGAGAATACGATCGGCACAACCGCACAACCCAATCCCTGGACTGCAAATTGGATCGAATTTTGGCGCGATATCCGTATTAAACATCAACTTAATCTCGCAATTCAAAAAGGTGCAAAGTTTAGCGATGCCAATCAACTACTTGATGCAATTCCCATAATACTCAGAGACCATTCACCCAAACCCTCCTTAGTCCATGGAGATCTTTGGGGTGGAAATGTAGGAGCATTAGTCACGGGAGAAGTGGTGATCTTCGATCCAGCAGCCTATTGGGGCGATCGGGAAGTGGATTTAGCGATGACAGAATTATTTGGTGGATTTGGTGCAACATTTTACCGAGGGTATGAATCAATTTACCCGATCGTCCCTGGATTTGCTAGACGAAAAATTCTTTATAATCTATATCATATTCTAAATCATTATAATTTGTTTGGCGGCAGCTATGAAGGACAAGCCGATCGAATGATGGCATCACTCTTGAATTGAGGGGAGTTCAAATTGTGGAAATTCTTCAGGATTCGGTTGCCATTGACATTGTTTGAAGTTCACCCGGCCTGATTTATTAAATTCAACGCCTTCAGATTCCAAAAGCGATCGTTGTAAATAGTCATTTCCCTCACGAAATGGAGATTCAGAGATTTCTCCTTTTGCGTTGATCACCCGATGCCACGGCACATCTGCATCCGGCGCAACCCGAAATAAGGCATAGCCCACCACTCTCGCTTTGCGCTGCATTCCGGTTAAATTCGCAATCTGACCATAGGTCGCTACTTTTCCGTAGGGGACGCGCTTTACGGTTTCATAGATTTGTTCATAGGTATTCATGTCTTAAGCCTCGATCAATCGCTGGGCTAAATCTAAATCAAAGAACGTCGCATCTCCAATTTGATCTCTGGCCTTTCCACCCATCACCTGAAATGGATTCTTCGCATCACCCAGTCCATCAATCACCAAAGCCGCCGATCGAAATTCTTGCCCTCGCGTATAGTCATTCCAAGTCACAACGGTCTTCAGTCCCGCCGCAGTTGCCGATCGTAATCCCTGCTGAGAATCCTCTAAAACCAGACAAGTTTCGGGATTAAGTTCTAATTCACGAATCACATGTAAATAAATATCAGGCGCTGGTTTTTTGGCTGGAACAATATCCCCCGCCGCAATCAAATCAAACCATTCTGGACTATTCGCATCCAAAGCCGTTTGCAATAATGTCATTACACTCCCAACAGAACTCGTCGTTGCGATCGCTAACTTCACTCCCGATTCCCGCGCGTCTTGAATCAACCGCCGAATTCCAGGCCGCAATCCAATAGAACCCTCTAAAACCAATTGATGATAGAAGCCTTGTTTCAATGTATGTAATTCTGTCGCAAATGCATTC
>JANXNM010000575.1 GCA_025354065.1 Synechococcales cyanobacterium 340R_concoct_173_sub
GCCATGGCCAAACTCGCCTACGACAAAGGCTACAGAAAAATCGCAACGATCGTAATCAACAACAACTACGGCATCGGCTTTGAACAAGAATTTATCAAAGCCTTCCAAGCACTGGGCGGCACCATCATTAACCAGGCCAAACCGACCCGCTACGACCCTAAAGCCACCACACTGAAAACCGAAGCCGCCGAGGTCTTTAGCAGCAAACCCGATGCTGTCGCCGCCATTATGTATGTGGAGAGCGGCAGCCTCTTACTCAAATCCGCCTACGAACAGGGGCTGAGCCAAAATATTCCAGTACTGCTCCCCGACGGTATGTACTCTGACGATTTGGCTAAAAAAGTCGGCCAAACTAAAGACGGTAAATATATTGCAGCGGGCGTTCTCGGCACTATTCCCGGCGCAGACGGCACCGCCCTCGCCACCTTTACCAAAATTTGGGAAGCTAAACTTAAGCGTCCAGTGGGAGCCTATGCAGCTCACTCCTGGGATGCAGCGGCACTCTTAGCATTGGCCGCTCAAGCGTCTGGGAAAAATACGGGTGAAGGAATTCAAAGCAAGATTAGTGCTGTCGCAAATGGTCCAGGTGAAATCGTCACGGATGTCTGTGAAGGTCTCAAGTTGTTGAAAGCAGGAAAACCGATTAACTACCAAGGCGCGAGCGGGAACGTGGATCTTGATGCAAATGGCGACGTGATTGGTAGCTATGACATCTGGACAGTTAAAGATGATGGCACGATCGGTAAGCTCGGCAACGTGAAATCTAAGTAATTTACGGGAGTACCTGTTTCGCGACGATAAGGCTCAGTAGCACACTGCTCTGGGCTTTTAGCCGTGATGATCGGAAACACGATTGGAGCATCCAGAAAAATGGCTTGTGAAAGTACGCAGGCATCCCAACCACTTTGGACAGAGACGTTTAGTTGTTCGCACTGTCCGCCTCGTCGTCCTTCATGAATATAATGACGGCAGTGACGGCAACTACTAGAAATGGTCTCACGAGTAATAATATTCGTCGTAACTTCGTCATCTATCGCGATTTTGTCGTCTGTTGGCAGCAAATCTATCAGCGACGTAACGACAGAATGGGAAAAATACTCCTCAGCAAAGGCATCGGATTTAGGAAGGATAGAATGACGGGGATCGATACTGTTCATAGTTACGGAGAGTTCTCAGGTTGAACGCCATAACTATTGTGCGATAGCTCCGGGGATCACTTTCTGAGCGCAAAATCTCGTCGGGACAACTCACACAATGCTTCCCGAGATCGTGATCCCCGATCGGGCCTTCACATTCTCTTAAGAATTGATTGACACACTGCAATCATTAACTTAGTAAGCACTTCAGCGTATATAGATAATTAAATTATGTTAGCGGGATCACCCTCTTTGTTGTGCGTTGATCTACCTAAATTAATTTTCTAAAAATATTGTATGTAGCAAAAATACCTAATTTTATTTGACTAGCGTTACTTGTCTAGTTTTATCGGTTAATTAGTTTTAATTGGCCGTTACTGAGTTGGAGAATAGGTAAATCGGAAGTGCGAATTAAGGCTTCGTCGTGGGTAGACATGAGGATAGTGACCCCGATTTTATTGAGCTGTTTGAGGATATTTAAGATCTGGCGAGAGTTATCGGGATCAAGGTTTCCGGTAGGTTCATCAGCTAACAGAATTGGAGGAGTGGCAACGATCGCCCTCGCAATACTGACGCGCTGCTGTTCGCCGCCGGAAAGTTCTTCTGGAAAGCTGGTGGCTTTGTGCTGGAGACCGACCATTTTTAGGGCCGGGGGGAGGCGACGATCGATTTCAGCGCGGCTGTAGCCCTGTGCCCAAAGGACAAAGGCGATATTTTCAGATACGGTGCGGCGGGGCAGGAGTTTGTAGTCTTGAAAGACAATGCCGAGGGTTCGACGCAATTCAGCGAGTTTGTTGCCTTTAACCGTGTTGAGATGATAATCATTCACCCAAATATCACCGCTGCTGGGTAGATCTTCACCATACAGAAGTTTGAGTAGGGTTGATTTGCCAGAGCCGGAGGTGCCTGTGAGCAGGTAAAAATCTCCAGCAAAAATGTCCATGGTTAGGTCTCGCAAGGCGGCAGTACCGTTACGGTAGGTTTTGCTTACGTTGTCGAGACGGATGACGCGAGGTTTGCTTGTTTTGGAGATAAGGTCGGGGTTCATTATCATTTTCCAGTGATTCGATACAGGATCGATCGCCATGCAAATTTAGGAAGAGCGGTCATGCGTTTCCAGCGCCACGGTTCTTGATAAAGGCGATAGGTCCATTCTAAATTACGATCGCAGAGCCATTTGGGGGCACGGGTTTTGGTTCCGGCCCAGATATCAAAACTGCCGCCAATGCCAATCCAGATGCTATCGGGACAAAGATGGCGCACGGAGTCGATCCAGAGTTCTTGGCGGGGGACTCCCAGACCGACATAAATCATTCGGGGTTGGAGTTTTTGGAGCCGATCGCACAACTCATCATCAGGATTAACATAACCATTTTCAGTACCAATGATCTGTAATCCAGGATATTTGGCCGTCATCATGCTAGCGGCTTGAGCCGAGACTTGGGGTGCGCCGCCGTAAAAGAAAATACTATCTTGGGTAGTGGCGGCATGGTCCAACAAAGCTTCAGCTAGTTCGATTCCCGGAACCCGATCGACCCGTTTACCATAGAGCTTGAGATAGAGAACGATCCCCGCACCATCGGGAATGACAAGCTCGGCCCGGTGGATTATGTCGGATAGTTGGGACCGATCGCGCCCTTGCATAATCATTTCAGCATTAAGCGTCACGACATGGGTTCCTTGGCGATCGGCGAGACGATCTTTTAGAGTTTGAGCGGTATTCGGGAGCAGATGAACGGGAATTCCCAGGATGGGGAATCGAAATTGAGTCAGCGGGGAGGATGCCATGTTCAACGAGCGATCGGGGTTTAGGCTCTATTTTAGGCGGTGATGCAGGAATAGACTGTTGGATTATTGCGCATCTAATAACAACCAAAAACCAGCGAACTCTTCTGAGTCGGGACTGGATTGAATCGCCAGAAAATGTACGCCCTTTGCTTCTTTTTTACGATCTTCAAACTGTCGAGCTTCTGCTTGCAACGGCATATTCAATAATTGCGCTAATGCCCACCGATCGATTACCCCCGTCTCTAGAACTAATTGCTGCCCATCTTGCATGTCATATCGTACAGAGGCTAGCTCTAAACCAGACATCCAAGCTGCGATTGCCAGCGATCGCTGAGAATATAAGATCAATCCTGGAACTAAGGTATCCGGCGGAAGTTCCAATTGAGCGATCGGGTAGGCTTCACCAAAATCAATTTTCCAGTCTCCCATTTCCGAGAGCGCTGAAGCTTCCAATGCGACCGTACCCCATTTC